>NZ_JBFJHD010000013.1:0-39515 GCF_041613455.1 Pseudoalteromonas sp.
AACCATACAATGTGCATTTAGAAATAACAGAAACAGTCATGATTAAAAATTTACCGTATTTGTCAAATGTGATTACGGCCATAAAAAATACCGGTGTGCGTATTTCTATTGTTGACTTTGGTACTGGGTTTTGTTGTATATCGGTTTTAAAAGAGCTGTCAGTTGATTACATTAAAATAGACAAATCTTATATTGATAATATTTGTGAGTGCTCAAAAGATAAAAGTATTGTTTCTGCGGTAACTAACATGTCGCATATGATTGGTTGCCAAGTAATAGCGGAGGGCGTAGAAAACTCCGCTCAGTTAACGTTATTACAAAGCTTAGAAATTGATAAATACCAAGGTTTTATATTCAGTAAACCAGTTAGATTTGATCAAGCACTATCCTTGATATATTAAAGGTACTCGCTGTTTTTATTTAGTTAAGTATTGCTGCATAAACCCAATTTTTTGTAGCAATTTTAAATTGGTATAACCTTTGCTGTTAATACTTAAATTAGCCACTTTAACTTCACTTAGGCTATTAACGATGTATTTTAAATACGATTTACGTAGTGTTGTTACAATTTTGCGTAATTCTTACATGTTTAAAATACTCATTTGAAAGTATTAGGTAAAGGAAATTACAATGAGCTCGGTTTCTAATGTATTTCATAGCAAATGGTTTAACTCATTTGCGGTTATTTTATTAGTCCTTATTATTGCCAGAATAGCTGCACCTTATGCGCTTCAGCAGTACGTAAATTATCAGCTAAAACATACGCAAGGTGTTACGGGGCATGTTGGTGATGTAGATTTGTTTTTATATCGCGGTGCCTACGCGATTGACGACGTTGAAATTTACGCTGTTGATGCAACTTCAGCTCCTAAGCCTTTACTGAGTATTCAAACTCTCGATTTTTCACTTGCGTGGTCAGCCCTTTTAAAAGGGAATTTAGTCACAAACATGGCTTTTACGCGTCCTGAAATAGTTATTTACGATAAAGACCCCAATGCTTCTGAGCAAAATCAACAAGTAAAAGATGAAACCACTTGGGTGGGACTGGCGAATGACTTAGTACTGTTTTCTATTGATACCTTAATAATTGAGCAAGGCAAGTTAACCTTAGTTAACTCAACCAATAACGGTGAAAAACCCACTTTTATATCAAATATTAATGCCAAAATTGAAAATATAACGAATGCGCAAAACCTATCAAAAACACTTGTGACTACTCTAAACGTAGAGGGGGCGTTAATGGGGGAGGCCGCATTAAAACTTGATGGCAAACTAGACCCTTTTAGCAAACACGCTAATTTTGATTTTAACGCAGAGGTACAGCGCTTCTCAATTAAAAATCTCGACACTGTATTTAAAGTGTATACACCGTTTGATATTGAAGCGGGGGGCATTGATGGCGCAATGGAACTTGTGGCTAAAGATAATAACTTAAATGGTTATGTAAAAGCGGGTGTTCAAAACCTGAGTGTATTTTCTTGGCGAGAAGATATAGAAAAAGATGATGACGGTATCTTTACTGCTATATTTGAAGGCAGTGTAGATTTACTGGGCTCTATACTTGAAAACGATGAGTCTAAGCTTGTTGCTGCACGCATTCCTATAGAGGGGCAATTAGATAATACGGATGTTTCGACTTTCCAAGCTGTTATTTCGGTTTTAAAAAATGCTTTTTTTGATGCGTTTAAAATGAAAGTGGATAATGTTATTTCTTTTGAAGATCCAAAGAGTGATGAATCTTTAAGTAATAAAAGTAATTAATGTATTTATATATCCCAAATTAAACGTTTAACTCAAAGTAACACCAACATTATTGATGTTGGTGTTACTTAGTTTAGACATTTCTATTTGTCTTTACTTAATAGCGCTTTAAGCTCTGCAATTTGAACTTGTAGCTCATTTACCTGACCTTGTGTTGCAGGTAGAGAATCGTTATCCGCAAGCTCTTCTCGGGCATTTCGGTGCTCCTCACTCATTACCTCAAGTATTGCACCTACCATCATGTTTAAAAATACAAATGCAGTTAAGAATATAAACGTAAGGTAATAAATCCAGCTTAATTCGTACACCGCCATTGTTTCGTACATTATGTCGGTCCAATCTTCAAACGTTGCTATTCTAAACAAGGTAAGCATTGATATTGAGACGTCTTGCCAAAGTACAGGATTGATTTCAGCAAACATCATGCTACCCATTGCAGCGTATATATAAAAAATAACAAACATTAACAGGGCTATATAACCCATTTGCGGAATGGCTTTAAGCAATGAGTTAACCAATAAGCGCAGCTCTGGGATCATCGAAACCAATCGTAACACTCTAAATATGCGCAACAGCCTAGCAATTAACATTGTAGAGCCAGCAGCAGGGTATAAACTGCCCAATACTATGATAGTGTCAAATATATTCCATCCCTTAGAAAAGAAGTCTTTAATGCCTTTGCTTGCAACAAAGCGGATTATTAGTTCAATTAAAAAGAATGCAGTAATGCCAACATCCATCCAATTAAGAGCAAGCTCTACGGTAGGATGTAGTGAGTAAGTGTGTGCACCTACTGTAAGGGCAGAAACAATAATTACAGCTATAACAAATGATTGAAATATCTTGCTTTTGTCTATACGCTGAAACAACTTTTGTAACTGCGACATCATAGTAATAGATCCTTTGGATATTAAGATTTTATGGCGCTAATATACAATAGTATCGTAATAATTTAACGCTTTTTCGATATAGAAAGTGTAAGGAAATTTAATGTTTATCAATAAACTAAAAAGCAGCGCATTACTTATTATTGGATCATGTGTTTTGGCTGGTTGCAGCTCTGATGCACGTTTTCATGAATTGCAATCGGCGCGCCTTGATGAGTGTAACTATAAAGCTGACAAAGAATATTACGAATGCCTAGATAAACAAGACTCTAACTACGAAGAGTTTAAAAAACAGCAACAAGCCCAGACTAAATAAGTAACCTTTATATTTATGACTAAAACTCAAAAACAGCGTGATAAGCAAATTCGCTTAGCGCTTACTAATGCATGCGAAGCAATAAAAGAAATGGTAATTGGTTTTGATTATCTAACGCATACAGTTGATTTAAATAACGAAGTAAACACGTTAAAAGTACAATGTTACTTTATTGATGAGGTAGCCCGTGAAGATGCAAAACCGCAACTTGGTGAATTAACGCAGATTATACTTAGCCAGCTAGCAGCTATTAAGTTGAACGCAAAACCAGCACACATCTCATTTTTAGCCAATTAACAGCGGTTTAGTTGGTATGACATCACATGGACGTTATAATTAGATAAATTATTTTTAGGGTTTAAATTATGGCTGTTCCTTCGCGTTCGCAAATTTCACCAGGTACCACAGTAAATATTGTATTAAAAGAAGATCAACGCAGCGGCACATTAACAGAAGGTGTGGTTGAGCGCCTTTTAACAAAATCACCAAATCACCCACACGGTATTAAAGTACGTTTAGAAGATGGTCAAGTTGGCCGAGTAAAAGAGATTTTATAATGGCAACGTTAACAGAGCAGGCTTTTTGGGATTTAGTAACAACGCCTGATTTAGGGCTCGATCCGCAAAGTGTGAGCGATAACCTAAAAACTAAACTTAATGATTTAAGCGATCAGCACCTTATTGATTTTGATAAACACTTTGGCATACATATGCGTAAATGTTTTACCTGGGATTTGTTTGGTGCCGCTTTTGTGATGGCTGGATGTAACGACGATTACGGTTTTAGCGAGTTTAGATGTTGGTTAATTTCGCGCGGTAAAACAGTATTCGAAAACGCTTTAGAAAATGCTGATTCGTTAGCGCAGTGTACACCTGTTTATTACTTAAACGAGCAGCCTTACCCGTATATTGATGAGTATGATTTAATAGCCGGTTTATTATTTGAAGAACGCAGCGAAGACGAATTACCGTTTATTCCATCAGGCAGTGATGAACCTAAAGGTAAACGTTTTAAAGACAAACCTAAGTTCTTAAAGCAAAGCTACCCTTTATTATTTGCAAAGTACTGGCAATAAAACAAACAGTAATTTGAGCGCTATTCAAACAATTTTATGAGTTCAATTTCCCTTCAAGTAAGCGCATTGATATAAATCGTTTTGCTGTTTAAGCACGTATTAACTAAAGTACTTAACAGCAAAATGGTTTGTAATGCAGTATCTAGGATGAATCTTTGTGGATTTAAATGTGTTCAATCTAAGGGATTTATTTGCGGCACGAGGTTTGTAACCTAATGGGCTCGGTAATTGCTCTTGCGTTATCTTACTGGCTTACACACATGTAAGAATCAGTATAGTCGAGCAAAGCTCCCTTAGCTGCTCGTGTCTTGGTTCCTGAATACGACTTCTCTCCTTTTATAGTAAATCTCTGTTATAGTTGTTAAAAGTTATAAAAGCTAAGTGATTAGGCATTTTGCTATTATTTAACACGCTGACTCACGAGGATACACCCACGAAATGAAATATTTAACACTCGCTTTATTAACTGTCGCTTTTACAAGTGCAAATGCTTTTTCTGAGCCGAGTAATAAAACACGATTTATACCGCTTTTAAAGTCAAAATTGGGGGCCTACGAAGTTGTGTCGAGCAACTCAGGGTTATGCGTTAACAGCAATTTGAGTTTGACAGATGAAAGTGATTTAAGTGCTGGTTTTAAACTTGGTGAGCAAATTGTATTTGGATCGCTCCACAATGGTACCCGAACCATTAAAAAACCAAACTTTTGCTTTATAACCAGCACGCTTAAATATAAAAGTGATGGCCTTGAAAACGGCTTAAGAATGAGCCGTTGTGAAAGCCCAGCAAACGAAAAAACAATCAGTCAAAGTATCAAATTTTTAGCTGATAACACACTCAAATATACATTGAGCGAACCCAATGTAGAGTGCACATTTAAAAAAGCAGATGAGAGTAAATAAAGCATCTAGTAAGTAGTAAGTAGCAAATCATTCGCAGTATATTTTAGGGATATCGCGCCAACGCGTAGTGTACTGCGGCGACAAAAAATCACGGTTCATGTGCCACCGGTCATTTAATTTACTACTTGCAAGGCTTAGCATTCCTTTTCCGTATCGATTGTTAATTGTGTCTAAGCATTGCATAAGTTTTGGATTATCAGGGCTTTTATTAAATAAGTCATTTTGCTGAAACTGTTCTGATATTAGCTCTACCGCGCCTACACCACATTTATAAAACCGTATACCGGGTTGGTAAATCTTATTAAATACCTCAGATACAGCATTAGCCATCACGCAGGTGTCGTTAGTGGGTGAGGGGAACTTATACACAAAAGACTTTTTATAATATTTATTTTCGTGCGCGCCACTGGCTGCAAAAATATAAAGCTGGTGAGTGAGCGAGTGTTGCGCTCTTAATTTATTAGCCACTGTGGTTACATGGTTAATTAGCGCTGTTTTAAGTGCTGTTGGCTCACATATGCGCTCTCCAAAACTACGGGTTGAATAAATCTCCCGCTTGTCTTGTCGTACATCATCCCAGTTTAAACATGTTATCCCGTTAAGCTCGCTTACTGTGCGTTCAACAACCACACTAAATGCACGGCGCATTGCTCTAGGGTTTTGCTGAGCAAGATCCCAGGCGGTGTGTATATTCATTATTTTAAGCTTTTTAGCTAGCCGCCGGCCTATCCCCCACACATCTTCGCAGCTCATTCTTTGTAAAATAGCTTGGCGAGTTTGTTCGCTATTTATTACTGCAACACCATTAAAACCACTGAGCTTTTTAGCGGCGTGGTTAGCGGCTTTTGCTAAAGTAGGGGTCGGGCCAAAACCAACACCTACAGGAAGCTTTGTTTCGCGCCATACTGTGCGCCTTATTGTATGGCCGTATTCATGCCAGTCTTTAATTAATGATGTGTAGCCATCAAAGTGCAAAAACGATTCATCAATACTGTATATGTGCTGTGTATCGCAAAAGCGGCCAATAATATTCATCATCTTGTCGCTTAAATCAGCATAAAGCTCGTAATTGCTAGAGCGAATAACAACGTTGTTTTGTTCAAGTAAATGCTTAACTTTAAAGTACGGGCCAAATTTAGGAATATTTAAGCGCCGAGCAATAGGGCAAATAGCGCATACACAGCCATCGTTATTGGTAAGTACAACCACGGGTTTGGATCGAATAGCAGGGTCGAATACTTTTTCGGCACTGGCATAAAATGACACAGCATCAACTAAGGCATACATTTTAGTAACTCTGGGCTTTGCCTGTGCATTCTTATTGATAGCGTTACTACGCCTTCGAGCTGAAACTCGTCTGCAGAGGTGAGTTGTACAGGCTTATGTAAAGAAGACGCTGAAAGCAGCCGCGCATTGGTTTTATCAAGCAGTTTGCATACAAAAAGACCATTTAAGTTAGCAACAATAACGTCACCATTTTCTGCAGGCTCTGCACGGTCGATAACTAATAAGTCCCCTTCAAAAATTCCGACTTCTTGCATAGAGTTACCCGATGCTAGGCCAATAAAGGTAGCATTTGGGTGCTTTATTAAAAGCTCATCAAGGGTTACACCTAGCTCGGTGTACTGCGCTGCGGGCGATTCAAAACCACACACGCCTGCTTCTATATAAATGGGAATGACAAACATAACACAACCTAAAACGCATATACTGTATAAGTGTACAGTATATGCGTTTTGTGTAAGTTATGCCAAGGAATGTATAACCGATCAATCCATATTTTTGATCATTTGCTGTGCGATATCTAAAAAGTCTTTGATTTGCTGAGGGTTTAAGTTTTTACACATTTGATTATTTATTTTCTGCTCTGAGGCTAATAACTTATCAAAAAGAACTTTCCCTTGCTCTGTGAGCGACAAAATAAGGCAGCGCTTATCGTGCTCACTTGCCTGTTTATTTATTAAATTTAAGCCAATAAGATCTTTAATTAAACGTGCTATTTGCGCTTTGTCGCGCTGCGTTTTAGTAACAATATCGTTAGCCGTACAGTTATTTACGTTCGCAATAATATGTATGCAGCGTACGTGCATAGCATTTATACCAAGTTCGCCTGCGTTAATTGCTTCACGAATTGTGACGCGGTAATTTTGTATCAATTCAAACAGCGTATTTGATAAAGGTGTATTCATAAAACTCTCAATGTAGTTGACAAAGTCAATTAATTTGTTATAGTTGATTTTATCAACCAATGGGGCGTTGTGCAATTAAACATGTAAATAAACCTTCTGAGGAGATGAAAATGAGTAGAAAAGTACGTCGTGCAACCGTAATAAGCACAACAGCGATAGCTCCGCATTTAAAGCGTTTGGTTGTTGGCTCAGATGAGTTTCATGATTTTCCTGCGGATCAACAAGGTGCGTACGTAAAAGTACTATTACCACATGCTGGACAAGATAAGGTTGAAATTGACCTCAAAGCAGCTGAACCAGCACCTAAGCGCTCATATACAATCAGAGCGATTGATACTATTAACCATACAATTACGCTTGATTTTGTCGTCAATCAGCATCGTGGTATCGCAACTGATTGGGCTAAACAAGCAAAACCTGGTGATAAACTCGCAATTGCAGGCCCTGGCCCTAAAAAGTTGGGGGATTTTAGTCAGTCGCAGTATTTGATGATTGCTGATTTAACCTCAGTTAATGCTATTAACGGCTATTTACAACAACTACCTGCAACAGCTGATGTTGATGTGGTCATACACGTTACAGACTCCCAAGATATCATCAAATTAGATACAATAGAGGTGCATACTAAACATCGTATTAAGTGGTTAGTTACGACTGAGCCACAAATAGAGTTAGTAGAGCAGGTCGCGCACTGTTTAAATAAGTACACGGGCACACCATTAATTTTTATGGGGCTTGAAGGCTCACTTGTGCGCACAATTCAAAACCTTGCGAAAGAGCAGTTTGCGGTCCCCAGTGCAAAAATAGTGTGTTCAGCGTATTGGAAGCGTGGCATCGATGCCGATGGCAAACCAGCCCCTTAGCCATAAGTGAATGTTGTAGTAATGATAAATTAGAGTGCATACCCATGAGAGGAAGTTTACTTAAACAAAATAAGCGTCTCACAGCACTTACTTTAGAATAAGTAAACTTAGGTATGCACTCAGGTTCGGTGTCAGACGTTAAAGAGTCTTAACTAATCGATTTAAGCATTTAACTCCTAGCGGGCTAAATAAAGCGCTAACTGCATTAGTAGTTTTTGATTGTCGCAATGTTAATCTCGACAATTGCTCCACGCTTTTGGATCACTTGGGTGGCCAGTAAATTACCAGCTTGCGCGCACTGCTTTATAGGCTGCTCTGTTAACCACTGAGATAAAAAGCCGGCATTAAATGAGTCACCTGCGGCGGTAGTGTCGATCACTTTTTCTACAGTGACAGTATTAAACAGCTCGACTGAAATTGAATTATCAGGGTGTTTTATACTGTATTGGCAGCCATCCGCGCCGAGTTTTACAACGACCTCGTGAGCCCCTTGTTGGTGCAAACGTTCGGTACATTTCGCAACATTACTATCTCCCCATAATTGTGCTTCATCGTCAAAGGTCACTAATGCTAAATCGGCTAGTGCGTATGCTTTATTATTGGCAAGGTGGCAGTGCATTTTGCTTGACCATAATGCAGGGCGATAGTTGCTATCATAAATAATTTTTATCCCTTGCTGTTTTAGTAACGCTAAATGGCAGAGTAAAGTATGGCAATCTTGCTCTGCTAAGATTGCCAGCGAGATCCCCGATAAATAAATAGCATCAACTTCGGCAAGGCTGGTTAGTACTTTTTTAAAATCAGTATGTTGTAATAAATATTTAGCGGCTGAGTCGCTACGCCAATACTGAAAAGTACGCTCCCCTGACATATCGTTTTGAATCATATACAAACCCGGTTGTTTGTTATGACTGAGCAGCACGTTGTCAGTATTAATATGGTGAGCTTGCCATTTTTCAATCAGTGCACGACTTAGTGGATCAGTGCCCATGGCACTGACGTAATTGACGTTTACTTCATTGCCAGCGAGTTTTTTTAAGTAAATGGCGGTATTCATACTGTCGCCGCCATAATTTTGTTGCATAGCAGTAAATGGTTGGCCGCTAAGCTCAACCATACATTCGCCAATAATTGCGATGGACTTAGGTGTCATTTATAATGTCACTCCTTTTTTCCAAATAGCGACTTCACGAATGTCGTTTATTTCATTGCAAGTTGGTTGGCCGTTTACGATGTTGACTAGCAGTTCAACAAACTCCCCGTGGACTTGCTCCATTGAGACATCGTTAATTAAAACGCCAGCGTCAAAATCTATCCAGCGTTTTTTCTTATTGGCAAGTTCTGAATTAGTAGCAATTTTTAACGTTGGCACAAATCCACCATAAGGCGTACCGCGGCCAGTGGTAAATAACACCATATGACAACCTGCAGCACCAAGTGCGCTGGTGGCAATAGGGTCGTTACCTGGTGCATCTAATAGATTTAATCCAGGTATTTGCAGGCGTTCACCATAGTGCAAAACCGCTTGTACTTTGCTGGTGCCGGCTTTTTGCGTACACCCTAATGATTTATCTTCTAAGGTAGTGATCCCGCCTTTTTTATTACCTGGCGACGGATTTTCATAAATCGGTTGATTATGAGCTTTGTAATAACCTTTAAAGTTATTAACCATGCTAACGAGCTTGTTAAAGGTTTCTTCGTCTTTACAGCGCGACATTAATAAAGTTTCAGCGCCAAACATTTCAGGTACTTCGGTTAATACCGTTGTACCACCTTGAGCAATTAAATAATCCGAAAAATAACCCAGCATCGGATTCGCCGTAATACCAGACAAACCATCGCTGCCACCACATTCAAGGCCAAACTTTACTTCAGATAAAGTACCCGGTTGACGTTTATCTTGTTTTACTTGGGCATAAATTTGTTCAAGTAGCGCAACGCCTTCTTCAATTTCGTCATCGGCTTGTTGGGTGATCAAAAACTTAATGCGGCCTTCATCGTAATCCCCTAAGCCATCACGAAATGCCGGTAATTGATTATTTTCACAGCCTAAGCCAACGACTAAAGCGCCACCAGCATTTGGATGCAGTGCCATGTTTTGTAGCAGTATCCGTGTAGTGTCTAAATCATCACCGAGCTGAGAGCACCCAAACTGGTGAGGAAACGCATAAATGCCATCAATTTCTAATTGTGGATGACGCAGTTTAAACTCTTTGATCATTTGGTTGATCATGCCATTGACACAGCCTACCGTAGGGATCAGCCAGATTTCATTACGAATGCCAATTTCACCGTTTTGTCTACGATAAATATTTACTTCAGGCGAAGGGGTCGCTTCACTTTGTTCAATAAACTCGGGAATATACTGATAATCCAGTTCATCATTGAGGGTGGTTTTAACGCAATGGGTATGCACCCAACCGCCTTTTTGAATATTCTCTAGGGCAAAGCCAATGGGGGCACCGTATTTAATAACATTCTCTTGTTTATTAATATCACGCAGCGCCACTTTATGGCCTTTATCAATGTTCTCATTGACTAAGATCTCTTCGCCATCAACGGGCAATATTTCACCAGCGGTGATATTACGCATTGCAATGGCAACATCATCAGTTGGGTGTAGTTTAATTAATGGTTTCATATTATTGGCCTAACTGTTTGGTTAGTGTACTTACTACACCCTCGATGAGCATATTACGTAAGTGAGTTGTGACTGTATTGGTTAATTCTGGCAGCGTATTTAAATCGCTTTCCCAGTGCCACTGTGCCCCTAGTACTTGTTCAACAAGCGCGTTTAAGGACAGGGTATTGTTATCAAAGTCATGCCACAGGGTATTAAATAGTTCTAACCATTGTGGTGCATCGCTCAATTCAATTTGCTGCTTATTACGTAGACCTTTATACATCAAAATTTGCCCTGCAATCGCCAGTGCCATCATATTCGGTACTGCGTTATTTGTTTTCATATAGGTGTGCAACTGCGGCAAAATACGTGTCTTAAATTTAGTCATACTGTTGAGCGAAATAGACAGTAATAAATGGCAAATATACGGGTTTCTAAAGCGATTCAGTACATCATTGGCAAAGCGCTTTAATTCATCTTCAGGTAAATCAAGAGTGGGAATAATTTCAGCAAAGATTAATTGTGTTAAGTATTTTTCAAACAAAGGCTCGGTGAGCGCATCGCCAACAGAATCAATGTTCGCCATGTAAGCTAGTGGCACTAAAGCCGTATGAGCACCATTTAAAATACCGACTTTTTGTTGTTTGTAAGGTGAAATATCATCAACAATTTTTATATTTAGATCACTGTCTTGCAAGCATAATAATTGTGCTAGATGCTGCGGTCCTTGAATAACAAACAAGTGAAAGTACTCAGCGGTCACCATAAAGTTATCTAAATAACCTAACGATTCTTGTAGTTGTTGATGCTCATCACGGGGGAAGCCGGTGACAATACGGTCAACTAAGCTTGAGCAAAAGTGGTTAGCTTCATTCAACCAGCTTGAAAACGCCTCAGGTAGTTGCCAAAGTTGGCAGTATTGAAACACGATTTCTTTGAGTTTCTCGCCATTGTAGTCAATTAACTCACAAGGGATGATCACCATACCGCTGTCAGCTGAGCCGTTAAAGTGATTAAAGCGATGGAACAACCACTGCGTTAATTTAGCTGGGAATGCCTTAGCGGGAGCGTCGTCGAGTTTATCAGTATCAATATATTCAATACCAGCTTCAGTGGTATTTGAAAAAATAATTTTCAGATCCGGATTCTCAGCTAATGCCATATAACGCGGAAAATCTTTATAGACAGGAATTTCTTCATTGATTGAACTAATAATACGATGATCGGCGACGGTTTCACCTTGCTCGTTTAAGCCACGAATAATAGTGGTATACAAACCGTCTTGAACATTAAGTAAAGGAATTGCGTCATAATCAATAGGACGAATAACTGCAACGCCGGCGTTTAGAACACTTGTTTCATTGAGTTTATCAATTTGCCAATCGATAAATGCACGCAAGAAATTCCCCTCACCGTATTGCATTATTTTTGTTGGGTATTTGTCTTTATTAAAGTTTTTTCTATTCAGTGCTTGCATAATAAGAACCTATAAACGTTATATGGGCTGATTGATATTTATATCTTAGTCATATTTGCCACCGGTGGCAAATAGTATTTGACAAATTGCCACCGGTAGCGAAGAATGAGTGTTAACAAGTTTAGTTAATTCAATTTACATTGAATTAGTAATTACGTAATAAATACTTTAATACAGGAGTTTAAAATGACAGCCACCTTGTTTGATCTAACTTTAAAAACAGCACTCGTCACCGGTGCAAGCCGCGGCCTGGGTCAACAAATTGCACTGGGTTTAGCCGCTGCCGGCGCAAAGGTTATTTGCAGTAGTAGCAAAGAGCGTGGCTGCCAAGCAACGTGTCAGATGATCGAAGAACGTGGCGGTGTGGCTTTTGATTATGCTGCTGATTTGAGTAATGCAGACTCAGTTAATGCATTAGCAAACAAAGCGTTAACGGAACATGGCGAAATAGATATTTTGGTCAATGTTGGCGGCACTATATTTCGCAGCCCAGCGGTTGACTACCCGTATGAGCAGTGGCAGAACGTGATGAAAGTAAACCTTGATGCCAGTTTTTTATTGGCCCAAGCGGTTGCGCCAAACATGATCAAACAAGGGTTTGGAAAAATAATTAATATTGCCTCAATGCTGTCATACAGCGGCGGTATGACAGTACCAGCATATACCGCGAGCAAACATGCGGTAGCGGGTCTTACTAAAGCGCTGGCAAACGAATGGGCGCAACACAATATTCAGGTTAATGCTATTGCGCCAGGTTATTTTAGAACCGACAACACCCAAGCATTACAAGATGATGCCGCCCGTAATAGTGAAATTGAAAGGCGTATCCCTGCGGGGCGTTGGGGTGAAGCAGAAGACTTAATTGGTTCAGCCATATTTTTATCTTCAACAGCCAGTGACTATGTCAATGGCCATATTCTTGCCGTTGATGGTGGCTGGTTAGCACGATAATTTTTAATTTTAGGTAGCATGTTATGAACACACAAATAGAGTCACGTTATGCCGTTGGTCCAAATGAAGTTAAAGGCTATGACACCCAACAGTTAAGAGATGAGTTTTTGGTCGACAAACTCATGCAAGAGAACACCATTTATTGGTTATACACCCACTACGAGCGTTTCATGGTGGGCAGTGCGGTGCCAACCAGAGCACCGCTTAGGTTAGAAACGGTAGACAACTTAAAAGCAGCAAACTTTTTAACAGGTAGAGAGCTTGGTGTGATCAATGTTGGCGGCAGCGGCACGATAACTGCTGATGGAGAAGATTTTCAGCTTGGCTATAAAGATGCCTTGTATTTAGGTAAAGATACCAATGAGGTGCTGTTTACTAGTCATGACAGTGGCAATCCTGCAAAATTTTATCTTAATTCTGCACCAGCTCACCACAAATATCCAAATAAGTTAGTGACGCGTAATGATGCTAATGTATTGCATTTAGGTGCGCTTGAAACCTCCAATGAGCGCGATATTAATCAGATGCTGATCAATACCGTAGTACAAACATGCCAACTACAAATGGGGCTAACGGAATTAAAACCAGGCAGCGTCTGGAATACCATGCCTGCTCATCAGCATGATCGTCGTAACGAAGTGTATTTTTATTTTGAAGTGCCAGAGCAGCAAGCTGTGTGTCACTTTATGGGCGAGCCGACTGAAACACGCCATATTTGGGTACATAACGAGCAAGCCGTGGTATCGCCACCGTGGTCAATTCACTCGGGTGCTGGCACACAAAACTACAGTTTTATTTGGGGTATGGCAGGCGAAAACCTCGATTATGATGATATGGATAAATATCAACCGGGCGAGCTGAGATAATCAGCTCTTTCATGATCATATAGCGATAAGAAGAAATAATAATGAATAGAAATCTTCTCATAAAGATAATGCTGTTTTTGTCGTTATTTTTGCTAACTAGTTGCAGCGATGACAAAAAAACAGTGCGATTAACTTTAGCACATACATTAGACACGCGTCATGTGGTACATCAAGCAATGGAATATATGGCTAAACGTTTGGCATTTTATTCTAATGACACAATGGAAATTGTTATTTATCCAGGTGGTCAGTTGGGGTCTGAACGTGAACTCATTGAGTTGTTGCAAATCGGTAGTTTATCAATCACTAAAGTGTCGGCAAGCCCACTGGAAGGTTTTGTACCAGAAATGAAAGTATTCGGCATTCCGTATTTGTTTCGCGATAGCGAACATTTTTGGCGTGTACTTAAAAGCGATTTAGGCACCGAGCTACTTAATAAAGTAAGCACTGCAAGGCTTAAAGGTTTGGGCTATTACGATGCAGGCAGCCGCAGCTTTTATACCACCAATGGCGCGATTAATACCCCGGATGATTTAATAGGAAAAAAAATTCGCGTGTTAAATAGCCCTACAGCTGTGGCGACAGTACAAGCGTTAGGCGGCGCTGCAGCACCGATTGCATGGGGCGAATTGTATGCCGCACTGCAACAAGGTGTAGTTGATGGCGCAGAGAATAATCCGCCAAGCTATTACTTATCTCGTCATTACGAAATCGCTAAATATTATTCGCTGGACGAACATACGTTTGTTCCTGATGTGATTTTAGCAAGCTTAAAAGTTTGGAACTCACTTAACAATGAACAACAACAGTGGTTAACCCAAGCAATGGCCGACTCAGTTGAGTACCAACGTTCACTGTGGCAAAACGCATCTGATGAGGCGCTTAAAGCAGTTATTGCAGAAGGCGTACAAGTGACTTACCCAGACAAACAAGCGTTTCAAGATAAAGTGGCTGATTTTCATGCTTCGTTCGCTGATACAGCGGTTGCAGCTCACATAAAAAAAATAAAAAGCATGTAGGAGCAAACAATGCGACAACTCAACACACACTTAAATCGCATCATCGAGCGATTACTGATTTTGGCCATGATAGCAATTGTAACCGTTGTTTGTTGGCAAGTATTTTCACGATTTATTTTACGTGCACCGAGCTCATACACCGAAGAGTTAGCGCGTTTTATCCTGATTTGGATTGGGATCTTGGGCGCTTCGTATGCGTATCGCACCAAAGCACATTTAGGGCTTGATCTTTTTTATCAAAAAATGATCCCGTCACTTAGGTATAAGTGTTCATTTGTAATCGAAATCTGCGTGCTGATCACGGCGTTAAGTATTTTAGTGTATGGCGGCAGCCAATTGATGATGTTGAGCTTTGAATTAAAGCAAATGTCAGCGGCGCTTGAGATCAACATGGGTTATGTGTATATCGTTTTACCGCTGAGCGGGGTGTTGATTGTGATTAATTGCATTGAAAACCTCATCAATTATGCACAGCAAACATTCACGGAGCAAGCGTAATGGACTCAACAGCAATTGTTTTAATCGTTTGTTTTTTTGTATTGTTATTTATCAATGTACCTATTTCTTTGTGTATTGCGCTATCAACATTAGCAGCGTTATTAATGCACATTGATTTTACGCCTGCCACCACGACCATAGCCCAGCAAATGGCCGGTGGCATTGATAGTTTCGCATTATTGGCAATCCCATTTTTTATCTTGTCAGGATTGATAATGGGCCAAGGCGGTATTGCTAAACGGCTGATTGAATGTGCTATGGCGATGATAGGCTTTTTACCCGGCGGCTTGGCACTCGTAAATGTAATGTCGTGCATGTTATTTGGTGCAATATCAGGATCTGCCGTTGCAGCCACATCGGCGATTGGTAGTTTTATGGTGCCAGAAATGAAAAAACATGGTTACAGTGCTAGTTTTGCTGCGGCGGTTACCGCAAGTGCAGCCACTACGGGCATGTTAATACCACCGAGTAATATTTTAATTATCTATGCCATCGCCAGTGGTGGGGTGTCGATTGCGGCATTATTTATTGCTGGCTACTTACCGGGAATTTTAGTGGGGCTGGCGTTGATGATTGTTTGCGCTATTTACTCTATTCGCAACAATTACCCTGTAACAGCAAGACTGCCATTTAACATTGTGATGAAAAAAATACTCGCAGCTTTGCCAAGCTTATTGCTTATTTTTATTGTTATTGGCGGCATTATTGGCGGTGTATTTACCGCAACTGAAGCAGGCGCTATTGCCGTTATTTATGCTTTAGTACTGTCGGTATTTATTTACAAAGAAATCAATATAGTTGAAATGCCCGCTATATTACTAAAAGCTTGTGAAACAACGGCTATTGTAATGCTGATCATTGCCGCGTCATCGGGCATGTCGTGGTTATTGTCATATACACATATTCCACAGCTGGTCAGTGAGTTCTTTTTAACACTCAGTGATAATCCGATTTTAATCTTGTTGTTGATCAACCTGATTTTAATTTTGGTTGGCGCGTTTATTGATATGACACCTGCGGTATTGATTTTTACACCGATCTTTTTACCGGTAGCTGAGCAATTTGGTATGTCGCCGATTCAATTTGGTATTATGATTGTATTAAACTTATCAATTGGCTTGGTGTCTCCGCCAGTTGGGAGTGTGCTGTTTGTCAGTTGTGCGGTGGCGAAAACATCGTTACATAAAATAATTAGGCCAATGATGCCGTTGTATGCTGTGATGTTTTTAGTCTTGATGTTGGTCACATATGTACCGGCAATCAGTGAAACGTTACCGCGTTTATTTGGTTTAATCGAGTAACTAACCTGAACTTAGGATAATTTATTTATCAGCGTTTAGATCAACTTAATCAAACAAATCTGTGATGGAGCTCTACAGCTCCATTTTTCTTTTAAATCAAAGTAGTCAATGTATAACAAGAGCTGACTAACTACTTCTATGGATCTACGGTTAGTGTTAAACTTTGCAATCATCCTAAATAGGAACTTTTATGTCAGTAACGATTAATGATGTAGCTAAGCTGTGCGGTGTTTCAAAGCGCACAGTTTCACGTGTGATCAACCGCTCTCCCGCTGTGGGTGAAGCGACGCGGGAGCGAGTGCTTAAAATTATCAGCGAAGTTGGTTTTTCTCCTGACAAACAAGCACGGGGGCTGGCATCGAGTCGTTCTTACTTATTAGGTTTAATTTATGATAACCCCGATGCATTGTATATTGATCAGGTGCAACGAGGTGCATTAAGCGTCTGCTCTGAACTTGGCTATGAATTGGTTGTTCATCCTAGTTACTCTAAAAGAGCTGAATTTATTGATGATTGCCTGTCATTTATCTCTCGCTCTAAGCTTGATGGCGTGATTATTTTACCGCCAGTATCTGAGAACAAAGAGTTAGCTGCAGCAATTCGTGAAGCTGGTTGTCCTTATGTGCGCTTAGCATCGGTAGATTTAGATGATGCTGATAACATTGTGGTCTCAGACGAACGCGAAGCAATGAAAGAAATGGCCAGCTACTTGGTTGAACTTGGCCATAAAGACATTGGTTTTATTTCTGGACCGCAAGTTTATCGTTCTTCAATCGAACGCTTAGCCGGCTTTTTAGCTGAACTGCAACAATGTAATGTGCAACTGCCTGGAAATCGTATTATTGAAGGAAAAAATAGTTACGAAAGTGGTATTGAATGCGCTATGACGTTGTTAAGCACTGAACCAAGACCAACGGCCATTGTTGCTAACAACGACGAAATGGCGGCGGGGGTATTACGGGTTGCCAGTAATTTAAATATCAAAGTACCAGAACAGCTATCAGTGGCAGGTTTTGATGATAATATTTTGGCTTCAAGGATCATTCCATCGCTAACGACTATTCGAAGACCGGTACAAAATATGGCATGTTTAGCGGTGCAAAAACTCATCAATAAAAGCCAATCGACACAAAGTGAAAAAATTAAATTAGATGACGTAGTCACCCCTTATTTAGTGAAGCGTGAATCTACCAACAGATGCGCTAAATAGTACCGATTAACCCCCTCTCATAATATTTTTGTTACAGCCATACAAAGCGTCTTACTGACACTAGGGCGCTTACTCCTATCCGTAATCCAATGATAATTTTTTGATTTAATTCATGAGTTAATTAAATTTGAGGAGCACCTTTGATAAAAGAGCATGAAATATCGGTGTTAAACGAAACGGCCGATATGCTGCCTAAAGGATAAAATGCATAGCGCTCGTTTTTAATATCTGAAACATTTTGAGCGCTGTAAGCACCGCCTGATATTAATCGTATTAAGTTACTGACCATTTATAGCGACAGATAAATACAGTGATAACAAGGCAGAAATTTTGATAGGGTGTTCTTGGCAATTGCTCCTGCATTACTCTATCTCCTGCATCTATGCAGTCGTACTTGAAAAATTACTAACTCAATTTAATAACGTTAACTTCATGCCCTCGCTCTTTAACCGCAGCGCCTGTTAATCTCTTTGTGAATTATTAACTTGAAGATTTTATTGCACAAAGAGAAAGGAATGATATGGATAAAAAAATATCCTTGCTGTACGGGGCGAGGGTATTGGTAACTATCAAATTGTGTGAAAGCAGCGCTTGGCTTCTCCCATTACAACTATTGGATGGTTATTTCATCCAATGTGATAGTTGCTTCACTTTCCGTTCTGAGAGTGATGAATGAGGTAGCTGTGGCTACCAACCCATCGACGGTGTACGTTTGACCTGGGACTAAGTCTTGAAGCTGTACTGAGTAGAACTTCGATGAACCACCGTGGATTGAATTAGCGCTACCAGAGGTGTTGTTATCTACATATATTTGGAAGCTTTTTGCAGTATTGCCTGCTACAGTCACGACTTTAAAGCTCACTTGATAACTGTTACTTAAATCAAGTAACCCCGTGGTGCTTGCATCTGCTGAGGTTGTACTAACCGCAGGGGTAGTATTCGCTATACTAATGCGTGCCCCTGTCATGGTTAATTGGCCTGCTGATACATCACTAGCGCCTGTTACACGGTGGAACAGCGGCGTACCAGATCCAGCTAAGCCCGATAAGTCACGATAACTATTACTAAAAAACTCGTCCGTATTCGCTGCAGCAAAATTTTCAGTAAAGGGTAACCCAAGCGGCTCTTGAACAGGTGGTTCACTTGGCGCTGCAATGTCAGGGATGTCTAAATCGCTTTGATCTGTTTTACCAATGCCGGCATGGGCAATAACATGCGCTTTAACATCCATTACTGGTGTTAACTTATACTCGTAAGGTGCTTGGTATGAGCTGGTGGGTGTCATACCAGTGGCAGTAACCTCTGCAGCCACATCGCCGTCAGCCACATCACCCCAAGTAACACCTTCACCTAGGTAGTTACCCGAGGTATTCCAATAACCAATTACTTTTGAGTAAAAAGAGACCACAGGATTTTTAGTATGCTCAAAGTAGTTATTCTCAATATGTAGCTCTGCGCCCATCCGTGAGTTAATCGCGCTAGAGGTGATATTGTTATAATAGTTGTTGAATATATGACCTTGACCAAATCTAAACAACGGAACACGCGATATGATGTTTTCAAAGCGGTTATGGTGAAAGGTAATATGACGATTCTTGTTGCTGCTCGAGTCATCATCACTGTGACCATGGAGTGACGTTTTCCAGCTATCGTGAATATAGTTATATGAAATGGTAATGTTTTCAGCACCCGATTTAGAATCGATTAAACCATCATAATAATCTTGATCAACATTTAACGATGAATAGAGTTCGTTATGATCAATCCAGATATTCGCGGTAGGTTTATTTTCATCACCTTCAATCGAAATACCATCTTTACCGCCGGTAAGTACTTCATGGATTTTTAAGTTTTGGATAATGATGTTATTAGCACGACGAATAGCAATGCCGATACCACTTAGCTCACCACGATCTGCCACACCAATGATTGAGATATTATCCATATCTTTAATTTCGATAGAAGAATTATCGCCGCCACTGTTTGCATCAGTAATGACACCATCGACATAAATAGTCACTGGAACACCTGATGATTTTGCTTGTGCTAAAGCCGATTTAAGCGCTGTGCCATTATCAACGGTCACTACTGTTCCACCTTCGCCACCGGTTAGGCTAAAATTATAACCAGCAAAACCCAGACTATTATTCACCGGTGTTATTGCAATTGGCTCATCTGGCAAGATTGGGATAGCGAGTGGTTCAGGTGTCCAACCTTGGCCATCATTAAAGCTTGCAAAAATAGCGTTACGCTCAAGTAAGTTAACCACGTCGCTGTCTTGCATAATGTAACCACCAACACGGGCACTTAAATCAAGAGTATTACCTGCTAAATCCATGCTGCCATACTCGCGCCAGCCACTGGTAGCCGTTGCAATTTCTGGATTTGGTGCAGGTTGACTGTTAACTCCTTGCACAGCCCAACCTGAGGTTGCAATGTGAGTATCAAACTTATTATTGATAAGCGTAACATTATCAAAATATGTGTCACTGCCACCACTGCGTGCAATATAGGTTGAATTATCTAACACATTATTGCCAATTGGTCCTGGGCCATGAGTAAAGCGGTTATTTAAGAAGATAAAGCCAGGATCTGTTTGCACAGGTACGCGGGCTTGTAACACATAACCACCTGATGAGTCTTTAGTTGGATCACCATCTTTGGAGTCACCAATAGTGCGAATTTCACTGTCTTCAAATAATGCAGTGACCGGGTAGCCCCAAATAAAGTCAACATTACCTGCAACTAAGCTATTGTAAAACCAAGTGTAACCTTTAAGTAATAGGGTATCTTGTTCGCTAATAAAGCTGGCATTATTAGCCACTAAACGACCATTACTATTAAAGTAAATAGTTTCAGCTTGGTTTGAATCAACATTGTTACGCAAGTGGGTGTTTTTCAATGTTAGGTTGTTGATCACTAACATATCCGCACCTTCAACTAAGAATACACCACGACCGCCGCCCGGTGTGCCAGAACCTATAGGCGCACTGCCACCTGAGCCACCATTGAGTGTTTCGTAGTTTTCGTACTGAATAGTAGTATTGTCTTGGCTTTGCCCTTGTATAGTTACGTTATCTTTATTACGTAAGAATAGCAGTTCATTATATACACCATCTTTGACTGAAATGGTGGTTTGCTCATCTTTAGCAAGACTTGCCATTGCAAAGTTAAGTGCACCTTGCACGGTTCTAAAGTCAGCTACACCGTCATCATCAACCAGTAGTTGATTGCTTGCCGGCGTTGTCACTTTAGTGGTGAACGTCCATTGGCTATTATCACCGAGGCCAATAAAATCAGTACCGTTGAGTTGTGCGCCCAGTACCACATCATCACCAATGACAACACGATAAGTATGGCCATATTCAAGCACATTATTGTGCGGTTTAATGGTTAAGGTATTGCCTTCAATCGTGAGAGGGTAGTAGTACACAGAGCGCAATTTATCTTGGCCTGTGTAACCAATCACATCGACGTTTTTACCCACTTTGAGGGTATCAACAAGCGTGTTGTCGTTTTGTTTATAAATACGTATTTCACCTAAACTACCAAACGTAGGGGCGTTATCAAAAGTAATCGATAACTGGGTATCAACAAATTGGCTATCGCTAGCAATCGCTGGCATCACTTTATCTGTTAAATCACCATAGTCAGCGGTTGGCATAACAAAGCCTTCTGCAACAGAGACTTTAATAGTACGCGTAATACTTGGGTCTGAATCCGATACAAATGTGACCGTTGCATCGCCTGCAGCAATCGGTGTAAGGGTGATCGCATTTCCATTGATTGCAACGCTCACCACTGCTTCATTGCTTGAAGTGACCGTGTAGGTGCCGGCTGTGATACCGTCGTTTTTAATCGCTGTAACGTTGATCAACAATGGATCCATACTGGTACTTGTGTCCCAATTAGGCTCTTTGTAATCAAGGGTTAACTGAATTGGCTTGATGCTAGGGTCGCCCACTTTTACATCATCAATTTCAAACGAACGATTATTCGTAAACACACCAATTAAGCCACGCGCTGTATAGCTGGTATCAGCCGCAGAGCCCATTTTCTCACCATCTAAGTATACGGTAAGTTGATCATCAATCATTTCAAAGCGAGTGGTGTACCAAACACCATCTTCTGTTGCTCCTTTTTCACCGAGTAAGATTGGTGATTTTGTTTGCACTGGACGCGCAATCGACCCTTCGCTACTAACGGCAACTTCCACTTGCGTACTGCTTGATGAGTTTTGCACATTTAAACCACCAGCGTACCAATTACCGGCATTTAAATAGCGTGCCATCAAAAAAATCTGCTTATTGGCCGTGGTAGAGTTCTGACGTGGGCGAATTTTCGCTTCAACAAAGTAGTTACCTGTGACAGGCACGTTTGCCATAGCTTCTTCAGTAGCTAAAATTAGCTCGCCACCAGCACCGCCTGCGGTGTATCGCATCATGTTATTACCCATGATATCAAGTACATCAAACTCCCCCATTGGGGCTTCAGTGTTATCTGACTTGGCTAAAACTTGCCAATTATTTAAATCACCATTGGCAAAATCATCACAAAAATACAGTTCAGGTGCATCCGTGCAGCTAAATACAGATGGATCTTTAATATACTCAACTCTGAGGTTATTGATAACCACAGTGCCACCTGTTTCGGTACGTAACTGTAAAAATGAGTTTTTAGTCGCAAGCTTTCCGGGTACTGTTAAAGTTTGGCCAGCAGTAAGCGAGTTGATCAATTCATTATAAAAACGTGAGTCATTACCATGGATTGATTTAGAGCTGCTTGATGAGTTGTTATCCACATAAATTTGGAATTTATTATCACCTTCAGGGTCACTTATACTGACAATATCCATCACCACTTGATAAGGACGAGACAAATCCAGCGCTCCACTGGTGGTGGTATCCGTTGCTGTTGTTTCAATACCCGGGGTGGTGTTACCTAATGTGAAACGACCTCCATTAAGTTCTAATCCAGTATCAATCACAGTGACTGAGCCGCCTGTTTTGCTAAACATTGGGATTTCATCGCCGTTAGTATCAATAATTTTTTGATGTTCAACAGAGAAAATATCCGCAGTAAGTGCGGTAAAGTCAGTGGTAATTGGTAATTCTACTGTTGGGATCTCACCTTGAACCGGTGGTTCAACAGGTGGTTCAACAGGTGGTTCAACAGGTGGCTCGACATCTGGTACGTCGGTTGCCACTGTTTTGATGGTTAAGTTATCAATGACAATCATTGCCGCTGAATCAGTGCGTATTTGGAAATATGAATTTTTAATCTCAGGATTTAAAATACCGCGGGCATCGATATTAGTCAGATCTGGGCCAGTATTTACATCTTCGCCTGGAATGTAGGTATATGAAAACCGTTGACCTGCAGGGGTATTGCTTTCGTTTATGTCTTTACCATAAAACTTTGAAGCACCGCCATGCACTGAATTACTTTGACTGGCAGTATTATTATCAACATACAGGGATAATCCACCAGCACTATTATGAGAAATAATATCAAAGCTAATGGTAAACCCTTCGCTTAAATTATAAATCCCCACACCTGAGCTATCAGTCGCTGTTGATTCTTTGCCGGGCAGGGTATTACCGATGGTAATACGGCCGCCTTCAAGAATTAGTTGGCCTGCTACATCGTCAATTTTTGCGCTACCGCCACTTTTAAAATATAACGGGCCGCTGCCTTGCTCATCCGATAAGCTTTTATAGCTCGATGAGAAAAATGTTTCAGTGTCAGTATCAAACTCTTCAATTAAGACTAAACCAGCTTGCTGAGCTAAATCGTTGAGTTTGACTAACTCTTCTTGGGCTTGTTGTTCGGAGAACACTAAAATATTGTTTTTAGCATCATCATTACTATCACAAATAAGCACCAGTGTTGCCAATGCGTTTGGACCGCTTGTGGCACAAACACTATAGGTGTTATTAACCGTATTATGAGAGCGAGAAATAATATACTGGGTTGTAGCAGATTCACCTTCACCTGAGATCAGTGCTAGTACACGATTACCGAATAAAAACGAATAACGGCCTGTTACTGTTTCGCTGTCACCCACTACTTGGCTGAATGTTCCACTAAGGTTTGATTCATCAACGGGCGTTAACATCAACTGTGTAATAATTGCCTCACTGCCTTGTACTAATGGGTTATACATTGTTCCGCTAAAATCGGCAGTATTAAATGCTAAAGGTTGCGTGCTGTTGTATTGCTTAAAAATAAAATCAACAAAGTGCACAATAGCCTGATCAGCTGGAATTAAGGTACTATTAGCTGAACCTGCATCAGCGAGCCACGCATTAACATTCGCCTCAAACTCATCACTACTAAAATAGTCCGTAATCGTTTGCCCTTCTGCTAAAGTCATAACGGCTGTTTGTGCTGCTTGCTCGCTGATGGTGATGCCATTGCTAGGATCACCATCAACATCTAGTGACTGTAATAAACGCAAGCTATTAATAACAGCAGGATGAAACACGGTATCTGTCGAAAACAAAGCAAGTGGAGTTAATACATTGGCGGCAGAGACCGTAGGAAAGGTAAGTGCACCAATTGAGAAATCGATAGCTTCACCTCTAAAGTAATCGAATTGTCCATTTGCGTTTGTTACACCATTGCTTATTGATGGGCTGTTGTAGGTTAAACCAGCAACAGGGCTGTCAACAAATATCCCTTGCACTGGTGGTAACGGAGCTTCTTTGACATTGATAGAACTATCTTCACCGCAGCCTGCTAAGATCGCGGTGATCAGCAAACACGATGGTATTTTTATTGTATTATTCATGCATCCCTCCAAGGATGAAAGCGCGTCATTAACGCGTTAATTGTGTGTGAAATTAACGTTTTTCATTATTAGTAGCTGTTAATAAAACTTATAATTCATACCTAACTGGAACGTACGACCATAATCTTCACGTTGATAGAGGATTTCACCACCGGATAAATCATTACCTTTGAAATAACGTAAATCTGATTCATCGGTTAAGTTAATCGCGTCAAAATACACGCTGAGGCTTTTCGTAAAGTCATATTTCACTTTCATATCAAAGGTTAAGATATCGTCTTGGTAGATATCAGCCCATGACTTACAGGTATGTGGGTCTGATACAGAAGCTGATACGGGACAAGAGCCAACCTCTTCAAGAATATCTGAGCGGTAATTACTAATTAGACGCAATGAGAATGACTCATCTTCCCAGCCCACCGCAATGTTACTGGTAACGTCAGCCTGACCAGGCAGTGGCATTTTATCATGACGAATAGTGGCATCGAGCTCAGCTTCACTTTTTACAAATGTCATATTACTTTGCCAAAATAAGCCATTCTCAAAGAACTGGTTGTAACTCAATTCAATACCATAAACAGTCGCTTTATCGCCGTTTAAAGTTATATCGACCTGATTAAGAACAAGATCTTGTGGAATTGCAAAGTCAGACACTTGATTAACTGGTAAAGTCAGTGGTAATTCGTCTATCCCCATTTGAATACCGGTGACATCGACGATGAAGTTATCGATATTTTTGTAAAATACCGCAGCTTCCATAAATAACTCTTTTGATGGATACCAGCCAAATGATGCATCAAAGTTGTCAGATGTCATGGCTACTAGATTAGGATTACCAACTTGTACTGCGTTATCGGGTCCTAAAATATAACCTTGAAGGTCAATGGCGCTCTGTCCATCTGGCGAGCTGTAACAGTTGTTCGTTGTTGGATTGCATAGGCTTATGTCGTCATCAAACTTAGCAAAACCACGAGCTTGTTTAAAAGAAGGCCGGGTGTAACTGGTCCATAATGAAGTACGTACCAAAATTTGATCGCTCGGCTCATAGCGAACATGAATACTCGGGAAAAACTCACTATAGGTAATTGACGATTCAGGTAGTGGGATTGCTAAATCAAGCATTTTGTCATTGCCAAAATCCCAGTCATCGTTTTCAAGCGACATAAATCCAGTTGAAGAAAACTCAGTATGCGCATAGCGTACACCGGTAATAACACTGACTTGCTCTGATAGCTGCAGCTCAGTCATAATATAAGCTGCGTAGGTATCTTCGTATAAGGTATAGTCTTCTTTGGTGCTGTCAATTGACACCTCGCCACCGGTGGCACTGTCGCGCGTAATTTTAGTTGAGTCAACTATGTACTCAAGGTCTTCGTTGCTAACAAAAGGATAGCTAAATAAGCCACCCTCAGGAACCGCAAAGTTATAATCAGTAACATTTGAGTTGGCGACGGTAATACAGGTTTCATCCATTCCACAATCGAGTGGGTTTATTGCATAGCTCCAGCGATCTTTATCGCGGAAATGTTCGCGTTCGTTGTAAGTACCACCAATTTTAATAAAATTAAGATACTCAATATCAAAGTCTTTTTGCAAGTTTAGCTTGATACTTGTGACTTCATCAGTGCGTACACTGTCTTCCATAAATAAGTTGTCGTATTCCATATTTGATAAATCGCTGATATCACCATCGGCTTCACCGGCAAAAACATCATTGTCTGGATCTAACGCAAAACCACCTAGGGCAGCAGCTTCTTCAGGAGTAAGCACCTGTGCAACAATATTATTTTTAGTTGCTTGACCGTAGACGATATTCTCACGCTCACGAAATTGCACGCGACGATCACCCACAGATTTATCATCTGTTTTTGAATACGCATATTCATAATCTACGCGTAAAGTGTCGGTAATATAGTTTTCACCACCGATACTGTAATTGGTTGTAGTCGTTTCACCTTCCTGAATGAAAAATTGGTTGTAAATATCGATATCAGACAGGACAAACTCTTTTGTATCAGCATTTACATAAATAATTTCATCTGCTTGGTCGCCATTATAAAAGTTATAAAACTCTCTTTGTGCGACGTCATCATCAGTGTAATTAGAGTAGTTACCTCGTATGTAATAAAAACTGTTTGCGGTTGGCTTAAACTCAACATTTAGAGTTGCGGTGGTACGTGTTCGGTCAGCTATTTCACGGCGGTTTTCGAGTTGCGCGGGGATCAATATTTCAGGTGCCACACCTAATTGCTCTTCACTGAGGCCAATGCCACCTTGTAAAAAGTTTAATTCTCGAGTGCTATGATGGCGTACCTCATCTACTTGATTTTTCCTATCTTCATAAGAAAGTGCAAAACCAACGCCTATTTTTTCTTCTAAGAATAGCTGTGTGCCATCAAGGCTAAACTTCGGCGAGTGTTCTTCTCTGAGTTCACTGTATGAATTTTGCAGCTTCATTTTTAGGGTGTTTTTACCACGGTCATATGCTGAGATAGCTTTGACGTTTACTGCTCCACCTATCGAATTTAGATTCATATCAGGGGTAAGGGTTTTAAATACTTCAATGGCTCCTAATGAATCACTAGTGATGCCATCAAGGCCAATTTTACGTTCATCACCCGCACCAGATAGTTCTGCACCATTCATGCTCACCGATACGAATTTAGGGCCTAAGCCCCGAACTGCAATATATTTACCTTCACCTTCACTGCGCTCTAAAGTGACACCTGGTATCCGACGCAGTGACTCAGCAACATTTTGGTCAACAAAGTTACCCATGTCATCCGTGGCAATCACAGAGCTAAACGCTTTGCTGTCACGTTCCATAGCGCGTGCTTTTAAATCAGCTTGGTAAACACCCGTTACAGCTATTATTTCTATATCGTCTTCAACAATTTGTGCTGATTTGGTTGGTTCTTGTTCAGCATTGGTTGTGGTTTTTTGTGTATTATTTTCTACCTTTGGCTGTACAGGATCGGCCGTTTGTGCATAAAGTGGCATAGCTACCATTAATGCTGCTGCGATCGTGCTTAGTCTCATGCTCTTCATCTTTGTTCCTTTCCAGGCTTTTAATTGTGTGTGCAAGATATGCGACTCCCGTTGATTTAAATCCCAAGCTTGCCACCGGTGGCAAAGTGGAATAACATGAAGTTAACACTGTATTAATAAAACTGTCAATTTACATATTGACAATTTTTTATTTTAACCAGCATTAAAAACGAAATAGCCAAGGAACATTATGCAAGTTCTGAAGAATAATAATTTAAACTATCTCAATATCGTAATACTAAGCATCATTACTGTGTTGACGGTTTTTGTTTCGACTAATTTATACTCTGCACAAGTCAATACAACATTGGCTTTTCCAACGGCAAAAGGATTTGGTAAATACGCAACAGGAGGAGTTAATGGCACGCTTTATAGAGTGACTACATTGGAAGATAATTTAGATAAGCCGCAACCAGGCAGCCTTCGCTATGCAATTGTGCAAAAACATCCTCGCACTGTCGTATTTGCGGTATCGGGTGTGATCAAATTGGAAGGGGAACTTAAAATATCTCATGGTAATATAACAATCGCGGGGCAAAGTTCGCCAGGTGGGATTGCCATTGTTGGTGCTCCTGTGACGGTCTCATCCGCAGATAATGTGATTATCCGCTATATGCGCTTTCGCTTAGGCACATTTGGCTATGCTGATGATTCATTAACGGTGCGTAATAGTGAGAATGTCATTATTGATCATTGTTCATTGAGTTGGTCGGTGGATGAAAGCGCGAGCTTTTATAATAACCATAACTTTACGTTACAAGATTCAATTATTTCACATAGTTTAAGCCATTCAATTCACCCTAAAGGCGATCATGGTTATGGTGGCATTTGGGGCGGGGCAAATGCGAGCTTTATTAATAATATAATTGCCAATCATGCCAGTAGAACGCCTAGGCTCAATGGTCATAGACTTAAATCACCGTATGCACAAGATGAAGAGTTTGTTGAGCTTATCAATAATATTATTTTTAACTGGGGACATAATAATGTTTATGGATCAGAAAATGGTCGCTTTAACTTGATTAATAATTACTATAAGCCGGGTAAAGCAAGTAAGATCATGCAGTTTGCTGATATTTGGTATTCCCCAGAGATCAAAGAAAATCAGGCATATATTATGGGTAATGTACTTGAGAATAACCCACAACTGACTGAGCATAATTATTTAGGTGTAAATTATCGCAAAGCGGTTAAAGCAAAACGCACTATTAGTGATGAAAATAGCCAGTGGTTAAGTGATCAAGCAATCATTACATCACCCATGCAAACAACGATGGTTTATGTTAATGCAAAGCAAGCATTTAGTGATGCCATTAAGGGGCAACATATAGGTGCAAGTCGTAATGCACATGGCTATTTCCATGACAGTATTGATACGCTTGTTTATCAACAGCTCACTGATAGTGTCACGATAAAGAAAAATGGTTTGATTGATCATGAGTTTGAGCTAATTGGTAATTGGGATGCATATAAACAGGAATTTACAGGGGCTCCCGCAATCGTTGATGCTAATGAAGATGGTGTTGCGGATGACTGGTTCAAACAGCATCAGCCGCAATTAAAAAATGCAACTACAGCACAGGTTTTGCAGCAGTACTTAAATTCACTTAGCAACAAAGAAAGTAAAAGCTTTGATGACTTAAAATAACCATTAAGCCATCAAGACTTTAATTTTAACAACAATAATGATCAATGAGTTTTAGCAAATTGTACTGTTAAAAAGTCATCAATAACGGTGGTTGTAGGCGTTAACCACGGCTGGAATAACCAAAATGAATGCGGCGCATCATCGAACTGGTAAACTTCACTGGGTATATGTAACTTTTGCAACTTTTGTATTGCGCTGTCTCGACCTGCACGAAAGCGTGGCACTGAGCTATTAATGAAAAGTGTTGCAGGCGCGTTTTTATCAATATAGAAAATAGGCGATGCGCCGCGCCAACGCTGTGGGATAGTTTCATACCTACCCCCCAACCACTTGCTGGCTGAAGTGACGGCTTTGGCTGGGTTGTTTTCAAAAGGTAGTGCTTCAGAAGACGTGAAGTCACTTAAGCCATCTATATTGATCAGCGCTTGGACATTAAATCGCTTCGAGTTAGTGTCGCTGCTACCCACAATTCCGCCGCTGTAAGCTAACAGCGCGGCTAATTGGCCACCTGCAGAGCCGCCCGATAAAGCAATCTTAGTGCTGTCTATATTATACTGAGCAGCATTATTAAGCCAATGAAACGCACTAACTAAATCCTCAGCTGCTGCAGGATAAGGCGCTTCCTCGCTGAGGCGGTAACTGGGCGCAGCAACAATATAACCGCGTTCTACCAGCGCAATTGCAAGTGCTATCATTAATGCGGGGGTGCCTGATTGCCAGCCCCCCCCGTGGATCAATATGATCAAAGGCGCTGTTTGTGTTTGCAGCTTTTGCTGATAAATATCTAAAGTCTGTGCACTGTTTTTAGTTTGCTTGTAAACCAATGCTTTATGAGCGATGACAGAGTCAGGAAGTGTCGTTGCGGGCACCTGGATGTGTGGATAGTGTTTGATTAGTTTTTTATAAGTATTTTTAACGGTGTAATCAGCTGCTATGCATGGCTGAACACATAGCAATAATATGGCAATAAAGTTCAACTTTTGATGTTTAAACATATTCATTTAATCCAAAGTGTCGTAACGGGCATAGTCAAAATCGGCATAGCTGCTAGCGCCAGTAGTTTGCGACAGGCTAAATAAGCCTAACTTAGCTCCTACCCAGCGGCCTTTTTTAGCTTGGAAGTGTTCACCAATAATTTGAAACTCAGCACTTGCAGCGGTTCTATAACTAAAAATGGCTGTGGCGCCTGGTTGTAGAACGACTTTTAGTTCAAGATAGGGTTGTGTCAGTGGTTGTTGCCCTACGATACTTTCTTTACAGCCTTTTCTCGCATTAAAACAGTGCACATAGACTAGCTGTTGTTCGCCAGTAGAAGATGTTGTGATACCCATCCATACGCTTGTTTGCTTTGAAAGTGAATAAACCAGTCCTCATCAAATTGGGTGTGAACCCACGCACCTTGATGAGGACCGTTGATCACTGAATTACCTTGGGCCATTACTACTTTGGCTTCATAGGGAGCGGTAATTTTTTTGCTCTAAATACCGATTGCCAACCTAAATCTACGCCACCAGCAGGCGCAAAAATATAGTAATAACCGTTACGTTTATAAAATTTAGGACCTTCAATGGCGCGATATCCAGGGTGATTTGTACCATCGACAATGTGTGTGAATTTGTCACTGACCCAACTTGCGTCATCTTTCATTTCACGTAGCGTGAGTACATTATTAAAGCCAGCACGACTTTTTGCCCATGCATGTATTAAGTAGGTTTTACCATTGTCGTCCCATAATGGTGCAGGGTCGATCAATTCTTTACCCGCTAAAATAAGCTGTGGGGTTGACCAAGTTCCAGCAGGATCATCTGTTGTGGTTACATAAATACCAAAATCAGGATCAGGGTAAAAAATCCAAAATTTATTATCATGAAAACGGATTGTGGGCGCCTATACGCCGTTGCCATGTTGTACTTTTGCAAAGTGGGCTTGTGGCAGCTGTATTGGCAGCGCATAATTAATTAACTGCCAGTTGACTAAATCGGTAGAGTGTAAAATAGGCAAGCCAGGTGCAGAGTTGAAACTAGATGCTGTCATGTAATAATCGCCATTAACAGCAACCACATCTGGGTCGGAATAATCGGCATGCAAGATCGGGTTTTTATATTCGCCATTACCAAGATCTACTTGCCACGGACTTTGAGTGTCTGTTGGCGATAGTAATTGCGACTCTTTTGCATAACACTGGCTGCTACTTAAGCAAACAACTAACAGTACTAAATAGAAATAGTATTTGTTACTTAGCATCGGTTATTTCTCCATTTCTAAACTAGCAAGAATAAAAGGCCCGACTGCTTTAGGATCGTTCGCACGTACATTCTCACTAATGTAATAAGCAAAGCTGCCATCTCGATATGGTTTTCCGCCAAGTCCTGCTACTTCACATACTTGTTGGATTGATAAGGTGTTATCCGCTTCAGGTTTAATAAAGTTGCTAACTACAGCATTAAAGGTGTTTTTTGCAATCGCTTGGTAGCTATCAGACAAGTAACCTTGATTAACACCTCTTGCAATCGCATAGCTGAGCATAGCACTGCCTGATGACTCTAAATAATTGCCGCGTAATTCACCTTTATCTGTAACTTGATACCATACACCGGAGTCAGAACGAAGTTTTAACATGTTATCAATCAATGTATTAAAGCGCTGTGATAGCCACACTTTTTTAGGGTAATCATTCGGTAGTTGATCTAATACATCAACCATTGCCATGGCGTACCAACCGATAGAGCGCGACCAATGATTAGGTGATTGTCCGGTTTTTTTATTTGCCCAACGCTGTTGTTTAGCCTCATCCCAGCCATGTACAGGGAGAGCGGTGTCACTGCGATAAGTATGTTGTTCAATTAATTCAAACTGCTTTATAACATCATCATACTGATCTGCTTTCCCAAAGCGGCGGATATATTCGGCATAAAAGGGCGCTGCCATATATAAACCATCAAGCCACATTTGCGAGGTATAGCGTTTTTTATGCCAAAAGCCACCATCAATTGTGCGAGGTTGTAATTTGAACTGTGCATATAGCGTATCGAGGGCAAGGCGATATTTACGGTCTTTTGTTTCATCAAACATAAAAAACAGTAACTTGCCGGCATTGAGCATGTCGAGATTATATTTGCTCATTACGTAGGTTTTAATACTGCCATCTTCCATTACTAACGCGTCTACATATTCTTTAATGTAATTGAAATAGCGTTGATCTGGTTTATGCTGATAGAGCTTGGCAAATGACAGTAACACTAAGCCATGGGTGTAGTCCCAGCGTGGTTCAGTACGCCAATCAATGGTGTACGCCTGTGGATTACGAGTCATCTCAGAGTTAGCCATTTGCACGGCATAGCTAAGTGAGTTGTTATTATTTTGCGCAGACACATTCATTATTGAGCAGAATAAGCAGCAGATAAAAAATGAAATAATATTTTTATTTGCGCTGTCTTTATTGGTTTTAATTATACGCATCATAAATCCTTATGAGCTTAGTGTGCTGATGTTGTTGAAGGGAAGTGAGTGTTAGCCGGTAAGCAAAAATGCGATGAACTTTGCTTACCGGCTGGCTGACTAATTTATGGCTGGTTAGTTGTTACCAGCTAGAAGCTTAGCTACTTCAAGGCTTGCTAGAATGAAGGGACCATTTCCTTTAGGATCATTTTTGCTGACCGGCTCGTTCATATAATAGTGATAACTACCATCACGGCCAAAGCCAAGACCTGCAACATAGCATTGGTTGGTCATACTCACCGTGCCATCACTATGTACTAATGTAAATTGGTTAAGTAAACCTTGATACGCTGCAAGGGCGGTGTCTTGATAATCAGTATCGATATAGCCATTATTAAGCGCTTTGGCATAAAAGTAAGCAAACATGGCTGTTGCAGTTGACTCTTGGTAGTTACCTAAAGCCGTTGGTTTGTCTAAAACTTGCCACCATGTGCCGGTATCAGTATCTTGAACTTTGGCAATATCAGTGGCCAACTCTTTTACCATGGCGAGTAAGGTATCGCGTTGCTCTGTGTTTTTTGCTGGGATGTAATCGAGTACATCAACCACTGCCATAGCGAGCCAACCCATACCACGGCCCCAAAACTCTGCGGAAACACCGGTTTGCTTATTCGCCCATGCTTGCTGTTTAGATTCATCCCAACCGTGATAGTACAACCCTGTCTTTGTATCGCGTAGTGCTTCGCGAGTGAGCTTAAATTCGTTTACAACCTCTGAAAAGGTTTCTTGTTGCTGGTGGCCCGTTTCAAATAAGCTACCGTACTGGGCTAAAAAAGGCATACCCATGTAAACGCCATCTAGCCACAGTTGATGTTGATATTTGTTTTTGTGCCAAAATGCGCCTTGTGATGTACGTGGCTGTAACTGTAATTGTGCTCGCAAAGCTTTTGCAGCGGATAAGTATTGTTGCTGCTGGGTATCTTGGTATAGCTGAATAAGGTTGCGACCGGGTGGAATATTATCAATATTAAAATTGCTTTGTTTATAGGCGCTGATTTTCCCTTGCTGATCAATAAAGCTACCAGTAACTTTGGCAATCACATCCTTATAAGCTTGTTCATCAGTTGCCAGCCCTAATTGATAATAAGCATAAGGTTGTAAACCGATAATGTCGTATTCAAACTTTGGGCTGCGCTTACGGTTAACATCCCAGCCATTGGCATGGTAGCCTAGTGTTTTTCTTTTCAGCTCTGAATCGGCAAGGGCGCGGGCCCATTCAAGGGCTAATTTATCATTAAGCGGTTGCGTCGTTTTATTTGCTGTAACTGTGGTATGCAAAGTAATGCGTGGTTTAATAGTCAATCTTTCAGCTTGTTGTTCAAGGTACTCAATAAAGCTTTCTTTATCGTTGATACCACTTTCAGGTTGCCACACTGAGGCAAAATAGTAATCTGCATGCTGTGTACTTTGTCCTTTTGGTTTTAGTACTGCAAGGTAGTTATTTCTATCTTGGCGTACGTCAATAACATCGCCTTTTTTAAAGAAAACCGCCATACCTAAAGCTGATTTATCTAAACTTTGATTGCCCCAACTGGCAATATAACTGTAGCCATAATTACTCATTGCATCGAGATCACCTTGAATAAACTCAGTCTCAGGGTGTTTGACCACACCGGCCACTAAATTAGACAAATCTTTATCAGTGCTCAGTTCTACATGTGCTAAACGTGAGCCGCCATGCATACTAATATTGGCGGTTAAATCTTGCTGTTGATAACTGTTTTGCCAGCCTTGATACTCAATTTGGATACTGGCGCGTAAATCACCATTCTCAATAATCCGCGCTGTGCGTTGGTTCACATCAGCGACATGTTCCAGCTCATCATTACTACCCAGCAAACCAAATCCGCCAGCCCCTAAAGACTTACCGACTTTGAGAATGTCCATTCCCCAATCTTGTTTGTCATGATAAGAGTCATAACCATCAAGGCCAACAGTATGTAACACGGGGGCTGCGCTTAATTTACCAAAAATGTCAAAGCCATTGCGCCAATCAAGGTAAAAACGATAGCCCACTTTATCTGACTCAATACCTGGGCCTTCGTATCGGATCCAGTTTGAATGATCGGTGTAATAATCTGGTGGGGAAAGTTCTTGAACATTTATGAAGTTGCCACCAACATATTCTTTTTTGCCTGTGCCAATTTGGTGTTTTGGCGGACGAGAATGAGGCTGCCATTGACCACCTTGCTTATGGGCAAGATCAGCTTGAACACGTTTTGTTTGTGCTGTGATTACTGGTTTACTTTGCTGTGTAATGGTGACTTCAATCGGTTTATCATTTAAATCGACAATAAAATACACACCATCAAGTTCACCGTCTGAGTTAATATCTACAGCTTGGCTAGGTAACACTTGCTGCGCTGTTTTTACAGTTAAAGCAGGAGTTTGGCTTAGGCCTAAATCGTAATAGCTAAGATAGATTGGCTCATTAGGGCGCTTAAACGAAGATGGATTAACAATGTCTACTTTAGCAACTAGTGCGCTACTGAGAGAGTTAGTCTCACTTGCTTGCAATGGTTTTTGAAGGTCAGCTTGTTCTTGGCAGGCAGCCAGTAAAAGGCCAGAGCCTAGAGCTGTTACCATCATAATGCGCTTTGATAACAGTGATATTTTTAAAGTCATGGTGTGTCCTCAATGGTTGAGCCACTTAAATTAAGTGGCTCTATTATTGTTATTTATCGAGATTATATGCTTTTTTCACTAGCCCATAGGTTAGTTGATAAGCCAGTGTCTGCGCAGTGCTTTCACTAATTTGATGATTAGCTACTAATTCAGCCAAGTATCGGCAGTCAACGCGGCGTGCAACATCATGGCGAGCGGGGATAGATAAAAATGCACGGGTGTCGTCATTAAAGCCAACTGTATTGTAAAAACCTGCTGTTTCGGTTGTTTGCTGTCTAAAACGTAGCATACCTGCTGGGCTGTCATGGAACCACCATGCTGGGCCTAATTTTAGGCTAGGGTAGTGACCTGCTAGTGGCGCAAGTTCACGACTATAGGTAGTTTCATCTAACGTAAATAAGATGATTTTAAGATCCGGGTGATTCCCGTATTTACTCAATAGTGGTTTTAACGCATTTACGTATTCAGTTTGGCTTGGAATATCACAGCCTTTATCACGGCCAAATTGATCAAATACCGCTTGGTTATGATTACGATTGGCACCAGGGTGAATTTGCATTACTAAGCCGTCTTTAATGCTCATACCTGCAAGTTCAGTAAGCATTTGACCTCGGAATAACTCTTGCTCTTGCTCAGATGAATTGCCTGTTCGGCATTTTTCAAATAATGCTTCACACTCAGCTGTAGATAAGTCAGCAGTTAATGCAGTAGGGTGGCCATGATCGGTTGCTGTTGCACGGCCTTCAATACGGAAGTAATCACGACGTATTTGAATTGCTGCTAAATAACCTTGCCAAGTTGATGTATCTTGGTCGGTTATCTCACCAAGTTTAAATACGTTGTCGATAAAATCTTCACGGCTAGCATCAACCACATCATCAGGTCTAAAGGTGGTGATAACACGTTTTGCCATTACAGAACCTGCAATTGCGCGGTGGTGCGGGAGCTGATCAAGTGCCCCCTCTGTTGTCGCAATTAGTTCAATATTAAAGCGGTCCATCAGTGCATGAGGCTTGAACTCGGGTGTTGCTAACGCAGCTGTAATTTTTTGATAATAGTGCTGACCATTTTCAGAGCAAAGTTTTTCTGTAAAACCAAACACATCACTAAATACCGCATCTAACCAATAGCCACTTGGCGTACCTGCATACAGGTGATAGTTGTCAGCAAAGATTTGCCATACTTTTTCAGGAGCTGCTGCTTTTGAACGTGCCATATCGCCTTGCAGACCATGTTCTGGCACGCCTAAATCAGTCATTGGTATCCCTTGACTATAGAGCATTCTAAATACGTAGTGATCGGGTTTTATAAATAGCTCAGTTGCATTGCCGAAGTTTTCATTTTCATTAAACCAACGTGGATCAGTGTGACCGTGTGGACTAACAATCGGTAAGTCTTTAATTGATTCATATAACTTTCTAGCGATAGCAACGACGCTAGGATCACTTGAAAATAAACGATCTGGGTGCAACTCTAAAGGTTCGATATTGCTCGGCATTGAAGATTCCTTAACTGTTCTGTTTATATTTTGCTACCGGTGGCATTCAAGGGTAAATTACACTGTCAACGTATGGCAGTCAATATGTTAATTAGTTGTTGTTTAGTACCTGAAGGCAGGCTTGAGTGATTTTTTCATAGTCTTTACTTTGCACCCATTGTGGTTGTGCAATCCATGTACCGCCTACGGCCATCACATTGCTAAGTGCTAAATAGTCTTTAAAGTTTTGCTCATTAATGCCGCCTGTAGGGCAAAAGCGAATATCAGCAAATACGTTGCTGACTGCTTTTAAAAACTGTTCGCCACCACACAAAGAAGCAGGAAACAATTTTTGCTCAGTAAAGCCATATTCTTTAGCAAGTAAAATATCTGCGGTGTTTGAAACACCCGGCACAACAGGGACCGACGATTGGCTAAGGGCATCGAGTAACCGTGGCGATATAGCAGGCGTAACAATAAAATCACTGCCTGCGGCAAGGCTTTTTGCAAGTAACGTTTGATCGGTAATGGTGCCTGCACCTACACATAAATCGGGCAGTGCTTTTTTAATCGCGATTAATGCGTCAAGTGACGCTGGCGTGCGCAGCACAACTTCCACTAATTGGATACCCGCCTTATGCATCGCGGTTGCAATAGCGACACCTTCTTCACTACTATTTGCTTGTATTATAGGCAGGATTGGTTGCGTGCCTAATAATGTTGAAAACGCGTTCATACATCGATTCCTATCATGATTGCTGTAATTGCGCCATTGTCAGTGGCTGTTTGTTTAAAGTGACATTATCTAAACTCATATTATTTACATGCGCTACGATTGACTGACTGCCTACTTGGTCAAAATGGCAGTTTTTAAAATGAATATCGTTAATTGGTGCGCGTTCAAAGCCATTAAGATAAAACGCTTTACTGAGTACATTTTTACAATGTAAGTTTTCAATTTGAATATCACGAACTGTTGGATCGAATTGTCCTGCATCGCCTTCTTCATAATAGAAGTTGATCACAACAGCGTTTTTAACGGTGCCAACGTCAACATTACGAATGCGTATATGCTCGATCAAACCGCCACGTACTGAGTTAGTTTTGATACGAATAGCGCGTTCTAGATGCGGGCTGTCCATAGTACAATTTTGCACAAAGACATTGTTTACACCACCTGATATTTCGCTACCTATAACCACTCCACCGTGGCCTTCTTTCATATGGCAGTTTTCAATAACAATGTTTTGTGAGGGTACACCGACACGTCTTCCGTCTGCATTTCGCCCTGATTTAATCGCGATACAGTCATCACCGGTATCAAATACACAGTTTTTGATATGTACATGATCGCAGCTTTCTGGGTCACAACCATCAGAGTTTGGCCCGTGGCTTGAAAAATTAACCTTATCAACCGTAACACTTTTGCATAAAACCGGATTCACTAACCAAAATGGCGAGTTTTTAATTGTTACACCTTGGATTAAAATATTTTTACATTTATACGGTTGAATAAAAGGGGGACGTAAATAGGCGCCGGTACTGTATATACGTTCGCTTACTGGCACACCAGCTTCGGCATCAACCATCAACTGATCGCGTGCTTCACGCTGGTGCAATACTTTACCTTGGCTATCTTTAATTAAATCCCAATGGCCTTCCTTGTGTGGTCCCTTCCAAGGCCACCATGTTTGGTTATCGCCATTTCCTTGGAGTGTTCCTTTACCTGTGATGGCAATGTTTTCTTGCTCAAAAGCATAAATCAGTGGTGAGTACCCCATCATTTCTAAGCCTTCCCAGCGAGTAAATACTTCTGGTAAGTAATGAGTGGGATCAGTGCTAAAGCTCACTATTGCGTTATCACTGAGGTGCAAGTTAACGTTTGATAATAAATGAATCGCACCAGTGAGGTAGGTACCATCTGGAATATAGACCTGACCACCTCCTTGTGCGTGACAGGCTTCAATGGCGCTTTTAATGGCCTGTGTGCAATCATATTGGCCATTTTCTTTTGCGCCAAAGTCTTTAATATTAAATTGTTTAGCAGGGAAGGTCGGTACTACAATCGCTGATTTGATTTGTGCAGCCATTTGCCAATCATCAGCGCTAATGGGTGCGTCAAAAACATTGAGCAAAGGGGCTGACTTACAGCCAACTAAGGTTGCAGTTACCAACGTGCTAGAAGCCAATGCTTTAAGAAAATACCGTCGTTGATTGTTCATTTTTGTATCCTGCTGCTGAAATTGGAATTATTATAATAGGCTAACATTAGCAGCTATTGCCACCGGTGGCAATGTCATTTTACTACTTAGTTTAAATTATCAAAGATTTATTGTTTTTGAAAAAGTTATTTAAAATTAGTAACTAATAAAATAATCGACAGTAAAAACCATCGATTATGCACGGGGGGGAGTATTATATTGCAGACATAGCTTCAATTAACGAGGCTATGTGTTGATTAAGTTTAGAAAGTGCCCCTTACACCCACTA
>NZ_JBFJHD010000014.1:0-39395 GCF_041613455.1 Pseudoalteromonas sp.
ATATGTTGGTGTTGATCGTAAGAACCGCACTTTAAGCTTATCTGTTAAAGCTCTTTTCGAAGCAGAAGAGAAAGAAGTACTAGAGAAGCTTAAGAAAGAAGAGCCAGTGTTTGAAAACGCAATGGCAGCTGCTTTCGCAAACGCACAAAAAGACTAATTTTAACGGTCTTTAATTGGAGGGGCAGTTCATGCCCTTCCATTATTTCTTTTTAAGGAAATGCTATGACTAAGTCAGAACTGATAGAAGTACTTGCGGAGCAACACGCACACGTTCCAGTGAAAGATGTTGAGAATGCAGTAAAAGAAATTCTTGAACAAATGGCCAGCTCATTATCGTCTTCAGATCGTATTGAGATCAGAGGCTTTGGTAGTTTTTCTTTGCATTACCGCGCACCTCGCACCGGTCGTAATCCTAAGACAGGCGAAACCGTAGAGCTTGATGGTAAACATGTACCTCATTTTAAACCAGGTAAAGAGTTACGCGATCGTGTTAACGAAAGCATTGCCTAGTTAACTTATTTATTGGAGTAGGTTACTTGTTTAAGGTATTAAAGATTATTCTGGTTGCACTGTGCCTTATTAGTGCGTTTGTATTGGGCTCACAAAACCCACAATTAGTACAAATAAATTATATTATAGCCAGTAATACAGCACCTTTAGCCGTTATAATAAGTATTTGCTTTTTACTAGGTGTGTTGATCGGTTTTTTTATTAGCTTTAAATTATTTTCAAAATTAAAGTGGCAAAACTATCGTTTAAAAAAGCAACTAGCACCTGAAAAAAATAACAATAAGCTTGCTGCTGATAAAGACACCTAACTATGATTGAGCTGTTATTTTTACTACTTCCCGTTGCAGCCGGTTACGGTTGGATAATGGGTAAAAACAGTGCTAAAAATCAAGCTCATCAATTTAACCGCCAAATCACTTCAGAATACAGCAAAGGGTTAAAGTTTTTACTTGATAGAGAAGAAGATCAAGGCCTTGAACATTTAATCAATTTACTTGAAGTTGCAGCCGATTCCGTTGAGCATTACTCAACGCTTGCCACTATGTTTCGCCGCAGAGGCGAACTTGACCGCGCAATAAAAATCCACGAATTGCTGTTAAAACACCCCAGTCTAAATGAACAACAAGCCACCGCTAGCCGCCTAGAATTAGCCGAAGACTATATAATGGCCGGCTTATTAGACAGTGCAGAAGAGCACTTGGTGTGGCTTGTTAAAAACGGCCACCCAGAAGCGCTCGACCCGATTATTACCCTGTATTCACAAACACGTGAATGGCAAAAGGGGATTAATATGTATGAGGCTTATGCTGAGCTATTTACAAAAGAGCAGCAATTTAAAGCCATTGCCAATTTTTATTGCGAACTGGCGTTAAGCGCTAATAGCCCCGCGTTAATGAACAAGGCGACCAGTCTCAATCCCAAAGCAATACGCCCGTTATATGAACTCGGGTTATTGGCTTACACTCAAGAAGACTATGTAAAAGCTATTTATTATTGGCGCGAGCTAGTCTGTCAGTTTACTTTTTTTGCACCGCTATTCATTGATCAATTGGCACATAGTTACCAACAGTTAAATTTAACCCATCAGTTTCATGAACTCGTCAGTGAATTGCTAGAAAAAGGTGGTGTGCTGATCAAAATTAAGCATTGCCAAGCGCTGTTAGAGCAGGGTCACACAGAGCAAGCGCTTGAGTTTATAACCGACAGTTTAAAACGTCAGCCTACCATACGTGGCTTTAGTTTTTTATTGCAACTAATGGGTAGCCAAAATAAAAATACACAAGATGTACTTAATCAAATAGATAAGCTAGTTACTTCTTATATTGCCACTAAACCGGATTTTCAATGTCAGCACTGTGGTTTTACTAGTTATACTATTTATTGGAATTGCCCTTCGTGCAAGCATTGGGAAACAACGGTACCAAGCCGTGGCCTAGACGGTTTTTAATCGCTCATTTTTTATTATTATATTTGTCAGATAGTAGGATAGTTATGCCTTTCGAAAAATCAAAAAAAGTGCTTATCGCACTTGATTATGACGACCAACAAGCCGCTTTAGATTTTGTAAAACAATTATCGCCTAACACGTGTCGTTTAAAAGTGGGCAAAGAAATGTTCACTTACTTTGGCCCACAGTTTGTAAAGCAATTAATCGACTTGGGTTTTGATGTGTTTTTAGACTTAAAATTCCACGATATCCCTAATACGGTAGCAAAGGCGGTTACTGCGGCAGCCAAAATGGGCGTGTGGATGGTAAATGTTCATGCGAGTGGTGGCTTTGAAATGATGCAAAAAGCTAAGCAAGCACTCGCGCCTTTTGGTGACAAAGCTCCTTTATTAATCGCGGTTACGGTTTTAACCAGTATGAATGAAGCAGAACTAAAACGCTTAGGGATTGATAAAACAGCTGAGCAACAAGTGATTCATTTAGCTAAGTTAGCTAAAGAAGCAGGGTTGGACGGTGTTGTTTGCTCAGCGCAAGAAGCTCAGCAATTAAAAGCGCAGTTAGGCAGTGATTTTAAACTTGTTACCCCAGGGATCCGTCCGGCAGGCAGTGACGCAGGTGATCAAAAGCGTATCATGACACCACAGCAAGCGGTTGCAGCAGGCAGCGACTATTTAGTCATAGGCCGACCTATTACACAAGCAGCCGATCCACTTGCTGTGCTTAACAATGTTAATAAAACAATTAGTTAAATTAACAAAAAGGTAAGGTTTTAGCATTAGAACCCTTGCGTAGCGTTGAATAAATGTTACATTAATAATAGCAGAATGTGGTAAGGATGTTATTTTGAGATTGTTAATGGGGGGGTATTGGTTGTGGTGGCTGGGTTTGCCATTAATAACTATGTACTTTCGAACAGGGTGTCTGGTGAGGTAATGGATGTCACTGATGTTATTTCTACATACCCAGTAGATACCTTCGATTTTAAACAAACGCTACAAGAGTATGCTCGGCATTTGTGCTATAAAAACGACGCCGCGTTAGCTCACGCGAATGTGGGTGTGTATGAATGTATTGATAACCACGATAAGCGAAAAAATGCCTGTAACCACAAAGTATTTCGCTTAGCACCACTGACACTTGAAGAACAACGCGAAGTGGTTAATTATGCGCAGCAATATATTCAGTGTACTTTGCCTTATAAGTCTATAAAAGGCTGAAAATTAACTTAAAGCGCCCAGGCGTGTAATGACTAGGCGCTATAGTTAAATAGTTAAGCTGATTATTTTAAGCGAATAGATTTGGCCTCAATATCGATTAACCCTTGCTTAAACAATCCGCCGATGGCTTTTTTATAATTTGCTTTGCTGGTTGAAAAAATCTTTTTAATGGTTTCCGGATCGGATTTATCACCTAAGGCGATAACACCACCTTCACTTTTCAGTTTTTCCATAATCACATCACCGAGCTCACTGACTTTGCCCATGCCTGGTTTTTCTAGTACCACGTCAATTTTGCCATCTTCACGTACTTTTTGCACAAAGCCTTTAAGTTTTTGTCCGACAAATAAGTTTTTAAACACCATATTGTAAAACACCACACCAAAATGTGATTCTTCAATCAGCACTTTATAGCCGATATCCGTTTTACCCGCGACAATCAAATTAACTTCTTGTAAGTGCGTATATTGCGGTTCGTCTTTAGATAGAAAGCGATTAAAGTTAGTAGAGGCACAAATACGCTTACTGGCATTATCTAAATATAAGCGTACTAAGTATGAATGCCCTTGTTGCATACGCGGCTTTTGCTCGTTGAACGGCGCGAGCACATCTTTATCGAGGCCCCAATCTAAAAAAGCGCCAATACTGTTAATTTCTTTAACGCGCAGTAGGGCGTATTCCCCTACTTGAGCGTGCGGCTTTTTCAGCGTGGCGGTCGGCAAGTTAGCATTGTCTAAAAAGATAAATACATTAATACTGTCGCCGGCTTCAAGCTCATGTTTAATTTCTTGTTTAGGTAAGAAAACTTCGCCTAGCTCATGGCCATCTAAGTAAGCACCTTCGTTGCTAACTTCTTTTACAAATAAGGTTTGTGTGGTTCCTAGGTAACTCATAATTATTCCTGCTCAGGCTTTTTTTTGCGACGCATAGGTGTGTCGCCATCGATATTAATGGGGGCTTTGATTGGTGCAGCGGGTTTTTTAGCTTTTACTTTACGTTTAACAACAGCCTTTTTAGGCGCTGCTGCGGTTGTGGTTTTAGCTTTAGTGGGCACAATTTTTTTCTCTTTAATGCCTTTAAATTTTGCCTTTAAACCATCTACCGTTGCAAATTGTAATTCGTCATTTAAGAAGCGTTTAATGGCTAAATAACTCGACCAATCTTTAGGGCCAATGAGTGAAAGTGCACTGCCTTTAAAACCAGCACGGCCCGTACGACCAATACGATGCACGTATTCTTCTGCGTGTTTGGGTAAGTCAAAGTTAATTACATGGGTAACACTGAGTAAATCTAAGCCACGCGATGCGACATCAGTGGTAATTAATATTTTAAAGTTTTCACGGCTAAACGCATCCATAATATCTAAGCGCTTAGATTGCGTTAAATCGCCAGCTAATGCTTGAGCTTTAAAGCCTTTGGCATTTAGTGCGTCGCTTAAGCGACTGGTGTCGGCACGCGTGGCGGTAAAAATGATGCATTGTCCCACCTCATCTTGGCGCAAAAAGTGTTCAAGTAAGGCTTCTTTATGATCGAGATGGTCGGCTAAATAGAGTCGCTGTTGAATGTCAGAGTGCTGCTCATTGGCTGCACTGAGCATAATTTGTTTCGGTTTTTTTAATAAATTGCGAGATAACGCATCAACTTGCGCATGGTCTAACGTTGCCGAAAACAATAAGGTTTGACGCAGGCGGTGATCTGCTAACTCATTAATCATTTTTATTTGTTCAGTAAAGCCTAAATCTAAAATACGGTCGGCTTCATCAAATATCAGTAACTCTAAACCACTGAGTTGCAATGAACGTTTAGTGAGGTGATCGGCAAGGCGACCCGGGGTTGCAACGACAAAGTGCGGGTCATTACGCAGCGCTTTAATTTGGTCATTAAAGTTCTCACCGCCGAGAATTTTTATCGCTTTAATATTGGTACCGGCGACGAGCAAGCGTAGTTGCGTAAACACTTGGGTAGCGAGCTCGCGGGTTGGAGCCACAATTAATACTCGAGGATCGCGTTTACTGAGCGCTTTTTGTTTCATTACGCGCTGCACAGCAGGTAATAAAAACGCCAAGGTTTTGCCTGACCCAGTTTTAGACTGAGCGAAAATGTCATGGCCTGCAAGTGCGGTGGGCACTGCGTGCGCTTGAATATCGGTAGGCTGGGTGATCCCTTGATGCGCTAATTGTTTTTCAAGGCGAGTATCAATCCCAAGATCAGTAAAGTGCAATGTGTGTTTCTCCAAAATGAGCAAGTTAAGCGTATAATTTTTATTGCGCTATTATAGCCCACACAGGTATGTGGCTAACAGTAAAATGCAAATTATAAGGCTATTTTTTGCATTTAATCGGAAAAAGCGTAAAATACGCGCCCCAGATGCGCCGGATTTACGATTCGGTATTTATTAAAAAGCAAAAGTAGGAATAAAAAATGACAGTTGTTCATAAAGACAATGTAACCGCAGACCATTTTGTAGTGTGCGCGCTGTATAAGTTTGTTGCATTACCAGAATTTGCAGCACTTAGACAACCCCTGCTAAAAGTAATGGAAGCGAATGACGTACGCGGCACGTTATTGCTGGCTGCAGAAGGTATCAATGGTACTGTGTCTGCCAAGCGCGAAGGAATAGACAATTTACTGACTTGGCTTGATGAACAACCACACCTAGATAACATCGTTAGCAAAGAATCTTATGACGACGAATGCCCGTTTTACCGTACCAAAGTAAAGTTAAAAAAAGAAATTGTTACTATGGGGGTTGAAGGCGTTGATCCACTTAAAGTGGTGGGCAGCTACGTTAAGCCAACAGATTGGAATGCATTAATTTCGGATCCTGAGGTTATTTTAGTTGATACCCGCAACGATTATGAAATTGAGATCGGTACCTTTCAAAATGCGGTGGATCCAAACACCAAAACATTCCGTGAATTTCCGCAGTGGGCTAAAGAAAACCTCGATCCGAGCAAACATAAAAAAGTAGCGATGTTTTGTACCGGTGGTATTCGCTGCGAAAAATCAACCGCCTATATGAAAGAGCAGGGCTTTGATGAGGTGTATCATCTTGAAGGCGGTATTTTAAAATACTTAGAAGAAGTGCCTAAAGAAGAAACCCTGTGGCAGGGCGAATGTTTTGTTTTTGATAACCGCGTAGCAGTCAATCACGATTTACAAAAAGGCTCTTACGATCAATGTCATGCTTGTCGTATGCCAATTACCGAAGACGAAAAGTTAAAACCAGAATACATGGAAGGCGTGTCGTGCCATCATTGTCACGCCAGTATTACCGATGAACAGCGCGCCCGCTTTGCAGAGCGCCAAAAGCAAATTGAGCTTGCTCAAGCACGCGGCGAAGGCCATATCGGTAATGAAGCACAAGCTGTTTTACAACAGCGTAAAGAAGCTAAAAAGGCACAAAAAGACGCACAGCGTAGTCAATAAATACGCTGTGAATAAAAAGCCCCAGCTTAGTCTGGGGCTTTTTTGATCGTACTGTTTGCTAAAAGTGTGGCGATTAACATATCTAGAGTGATAAAACAGGCCTTTAGTTATGCAAAAAAGCTTTTTCTGGCGTGGAAAATAATTGTTTGCAACTTCATCAGCGTGTGTTGATGTAAAACGGTGTGTTACTGTAATAAATAGCCTCTGCGTTTTAAGGTAGTTGCTATCCTTAGCGATACGTGTTGAATAGCCGAAGCTTATGTTGTCGGCAACATACTTGGCATCCTAGGGGTATCTGCTTTACTGCAGCCACTACCGATACATGCACGGGTACTGCAATTTGATCAATGGGTGATGCTGGCCGCTTCACTATTATTGTTGCTGTTTTTATTTACCGGGCGGCAATTGAGCCGTGTAGAGGGGGGGCTGCTATTGCTTGGCTATGCAGGCTATCTAGGGCTGAGTTTTACCGTGTTTGGCGCTTAACAAAATAGCTGAGCAATAGCGCAACAGTCGCTGACATGTCTTTATTAGCCAACAATAAAAGCCATGATTGTAGGCAGCTTACATGATTGTTGGAAACTTTAATGGGGTCATTTATTTCACCTTATTGATAGGCTAGTTTATCGTAGCTGGCTAGGTATTGAGAAAATAACTGTTAAACTGCGTAACATAATAGCAATAATAATTAATTAGGATGATATTTTGAACTCGCGAATTCTTTTACTGTGTGTATTTGCTATGTTATCAGTGTTAAGTCTGCCTGCAATCAGTGCCAATGTGGTGGTAGAACCGGTGGTAATGGAACGTGCTAAGCAGCAAGTTCAGGCCGTCGGTAATGCAGAAGCGATACATTCGGTGGTTTTATACCCCGCGGTGGGTGACAGGGTAACGGCGGTGCACTTTAAACCCGGCGATAAAGTTGCGGAGGGTGATGTATTACTTGAGCTCGATTCGCGTCGTCAACAAGCAGCCCTTGCAGAGGCAAAAATTAAACTTGCTGATAGTCAAAGAACGCTAGCACGTTTAAAGCAAAGCCAAGCAAAAGGGGCCGTGCCACAAAGTGATGTAGATGATGCTAAAACGCGTGTGGAGCTTGCAAAAGTAACCCTTACTCAAGCCGAAACTGAATACCAAGACCGTCAAGTGCGTGCTCCTTTTAATGGGACTATGGGGCTGACCGACGTCGAGGTGGGTGACAGGATCACTCCGCAAACAACGATAGCCAGCATCGATGACACTCGCCAGCTATACATTAACTTTAACGCTCCAGAGTCCGCTATTGCAATGCTTAGAAATAATGCCAGTGTGCAGGTATTTCCGTGGCAGTCGCAGACTCCCGTAGCTGCAGAAATTGCTTATCTAGACTCACGTATTGACCCACAAACGCGTACATTGCGAGTTAAAGCCAAACTAAATAACCCGCAGCAACAATTTTTACCGGGTATGAGTTTTCGCGTCCACATAGCGGTATCAGGGCAGCGTTATGCGGCCATTCCTGAAGCGGCATTGCTTTGGGGGGCAACGGGCCCGTATGTGTGGATTAGTGTTGACAATAAAGCTACCCGCGTTGATGTAAAAATAGAACAACGTTTGGCAGGGCGCTTATTAGTGTCAGGGCCATTAAAGCCAAACGACACGTTAGTGGTGGAGGGCGTACAGCGTTTACGTGCCAATCAAGAGCTAAACTTCTCAGCTACCACAGGTAAGGTGGATTAGCCATGAAACAACCCCCTATGATGCAAGATTTGCCGTCCATGGCAATTCGCCGCCCGGTACTGATAGTGGTACTGAACCTGCTCATTATTATTGCCGGAATTGCCGCCATTGCAGGCGTTGAAGTACGTGAGCTCCCTGATGTAGACCGGCCGCGTATTACTGTGTCAGCGTCGTTTCCTGGCGGGTCACCCGAAACAGTCGACACCGAAGTGACCAGTAAACTAGAAGGGGCTGTAGCGCGCGTGAGTGGCGTTAAGTCTATTCGCGCCCAAAGTGAAGAAGGTAACGCTCGTATCGTGGTTGAATTTAGGCCCGGCGTTAACCTAGACGATGCAGCCAATGAAACCCGCGAATCAGTGGCTCGCGTGCAACGCGAACTGCCAGAAGAAGTTGAGCGTGTATCAATTATTAAAGCCGATAACGATGCCGAAGCGGTTGTATCGCTTACGGTGGCAAGTAATAGTCTATCGTTAGAAGCATTAACTGAACGAGTTGAAGTTGATTTAGCGCCGCAGTTTTTAACCATTCCTGGCGTGGCCGATATACGCTTAAACGGTGACCGTGAGCGCGTGCTACGGGTGCGTATTGATCCGTTAAAGCTCAGTAGCTTTAATTTAACCATACCCGATGTGGCGACTGTGCTAAAGCAAGCGCCCTTTGATGTGCCTGCGGGGAGTTTAAAGTCCAGTGATCAGCAAATCATTGTACGCGCTGACGCAACGTCAGTGACACCGGCACAAGTAGGCGACATTATCATTCGTGGCGATACCCGTATTAGTGATATTGCTGCGGTGTATTTTGGTCCCGCCGATCCTCGCTCTATGGTGAGACTCAATGGCAAGCCGGTGATAGGCATGGAAATCATTCGTCAAGCACAGTCAAACACCATTGAAATTTCTGATGAAGTGCTTAACTTAATTGCCGGCATGCGCGAGCGCTTTCCTGAAATGGAATTTACCCTGACCTCCGACGATGCCCAATTTATTAGAAGCTCGGTAGACGAGGTGATCAACTCTTTATTACTTACCGTGCTGCTAGTGGTGATCACCCTGTGGGTGTTTATTGGCTCTTGGCGAGCAACTTTGGTACCGGCATTAGCGATACCAGTGGCACTGATTGGCTCGCTTGCGCTTATATGGGCACTGGGTTTTTCAATTAATATACTCACCTTATTAGCCTTGGTACTGGCCACTGGGTTAATTGTTGATGACGCGATAGTGGTGAGTGAAAACATTCAACGCCAACGTGGTCTGGGCTTAGGGCGTCGCGCCGCAGCGGTCATTGGTACTCGAGAGGTGTTTTTTGCGGTAATAGCGACCACGGCGGTGTTAGCAGCGGTGTTTGTACCCATTGCGTTTTTACCTTCAACGGCAGGGCGCTTATTTAGAGAATTTGGTGGCGTATTAGGCGGTGCGGTTATTATATCCAGCTTTGTTGCCTTATCACTGGTACCCGCATTAACCTCAAAATTAAAGCTCAAACAAGGGGGCTTTCATCCATTTGCTAAGCTTGGTCACCGCTTGGCAGCTATTTATCGTAAAACCATACACCAAGTACTGGATCGTGCATGGCTGACATTTAGTGTGTGTTTGCTGGTTGCGGCTGGCTCTGGCGCGCTTTATTTAAATTTAGAAAATGAATTATTACCAAATGAAGATCGCGGCAAAATAAGGATCTTTGCCCGTGGCCCAGATGGCGTAGGGTTAAACTTTATGGACCGCCAAGCATTAAAAATGGAAGATATTTTATTGCCCTTTGTGCAAAGTGGTGAAATAGAATCTATTTATACTGTGGTGGGGCAATGGGATCCAAATATTGTGTTTATCACCGTGCCGTTAAAGCATTGGGATCAGCGTAACTTTAGCCAACAACAAATTATCGATAAAATTCGCCAGCCCCTAATGAACATTCCAGGCGCACCGGCCTACGCAGGGGGCGCAAACAGTTTAAATTTACGTGGCCAAGGTGGTGGCATTGAGATTGCGTTATTAGGCCAAGATTACTTACAGATATTTAAAGCTGCCCAACAGTTTGCCGCAGCGCTGGAACAGGATGTGCCTGAGGTGGCACCAGTACGGGTATCGTATCAGCCGTCGCAGCCGCAATTACGGGTTAATATAGATAGACGCCGCGCCGAAGAGCTCGGAGTGTCACTCAGTGATATCGCAATTACACTAAGAGCAGCTATCAATGGCGATGATATTGCCGATCTTAATATTGGCGATCAGTCTATTCCTATTATGTTACAAGCGCAAAATCAAACCATTAATGCGCCCAGTGATTTAGCCAATTTATACATTCGTGCTCGCGAGGGGCTGTTAGTGCCACTAAGTAGTGTGGCAACTATATCAGAAGAAGGGGTAGCCGCAGAGCTGGAACGCCATGCCCAACGACGCGCCATCGAACTAAGTATGGAATTACCAGAAGGCGTCACTATTGCCACATTAGTACAGCAAATTAAACAACAGGCAGAGCAATCGTTGCCTGCAGGTATTACACTGGCGTTAAAAGGCGAAGCACTGACCTTTGAAGAAACCTCAAACGAAGTGTTGATGACCTATATTTTAGCGTTTTTAATTGTATTTTTAGTGCTGGCCGCGCAGTTTGAAAATGTTAATAGTGCCATTGTGGTGATGATCACGGTGCCTTTTGGTATCACTTCAGCCATTTTGGCACTGTATTTAACCGGCACTTCACTCAATATTTATTCGCAAATTGGCTTGGTAATGCTGATAGGGTTGATTGCTAAAAATGCCATATTATTGGTCGAGTTTGCTGATCAACTCAGAGATAAAGGACTCACGGTACGCCATGCAGTTGAGCAAGCGGCTTTGGTACGACTAAGGCCAATTACTATGACCCTAATATCGACCTTACTTGGCGCATTGCCATTAATTTTGTCAAGTGGTGCAGGCGCTGAAGCGCGTAATGCGATTGGTTGGGTGGTTTTTGGCGGCTTAGCGTTAGCGGTATTATTTACTTTATACTTAACCCCGGTTATTTATTTAGGCTTAGCCCGTTTTACCACCCCCCGCGCAGATGAAACTAAACAGCTGGCGCAGGAGCTAGAAAGACTAGAGTAGCGTAATTAAAGCCTAATTAACTAATTCTCTTTGAAAAAGGTGTTAATTAGGCTCACAATTACCTAGAAGTTATTAACGGGAACTAAGTATGCAAGCCGAGCAAATAGAAATAGCGCAGTTTTTAGCACAACACCCGCCATTCAATGATTTACCAACAGAGGCACTAAATGAGCTGGCACAACAAGTGGAGGTGGCTTACTTTCGTGCACAAACAGAAATCCTCCAGTTTGGCCAAGATATTGCCGATTTATATGTGATCAGAAGCGGGTCTGTGGAAATGTATCGCCGTAATGGTGAGCTGTATAATCGTCTGGCGATAGGTGGAATATTTGGCCAAATGGGCTTGTTAATGAACCGCAAAGTGCGCTTTCCGGCTACAGCCCTGGAAGATACTTTAGTTTACTGCATTAACGTGGAGTTATTTAATACTTACTGTAGTGAATTTGATGCCTTTGCCGATTACTTTGAAACAGACGGCAATGTACGTTTACATCAAGCGATTGTAGAGCAAGCAGACAGTAACGATTTAACCACCGCAAAAATTAAGTCATTAATTCATCGTGAAGTGGTCACGGTATTAACCACAACGTCGGTACAAGATGTAGCGCAACTAATGTGTGAAGAAGCGGTGTCATCGGTTTTGGTTACCGATATAAATAAACCGATAAACGATGATCCAGACGAAGACGATGGCCAAGTGGTGGGCATTATCACCGATCGCGATTTACGCAATAAAGTGGTGGCGCCGGGCTTGTCGCTAACCACCCAAGCGCAACATATTATGTCCGACAATTTAGTGATATTAGATGCCAATGCCTATGTTTTTGAAGCGGTATTAGCAATGCTGCGGGACAATTTACATCACTTACCTGTGGTGCAAAAACGCCGTCCGATTGGGGTGATTTCGCTGTCTGATATTTTACGCTATGAGTCGCAAAGTAGCTTGTTGTTAGTGAGAGGTATTTTGGCACAACAATCGGTTGAAGACTTAACCCATTACGCGCGGCAATTGCCGAATGTTTTTGTGCGCATGGTAAACGAAGATGCCAATTCGCATATGGTAGGCACGGCGATGGCGGTAATTGGCCGCACATTTAAGCAGCGACTATTAGTGTTAGCTGAAGAAAAATTTGGTCCGCCACCGGTACCCTATTGTTTTATTGCTTTAGGGTCAATGGCTCGCGACGAGCAGCTTATTGTTACCGATCAGGATAATGCCCTTATTTTAGATGATAACTATAATGATGAACTGCATAACGAGTATTTTCAAAATTTAGCTGACTTTGTCTGTGATGGACTGGCGCAGTGTGGTTACACCTATTGTGATGGCGAAATTATGGCATCATTTAAAAAGTGGCGTAAAACCCGCGCGCAGTGGGTCGAGCAATTTAGTGATTGGATAGCCAAACCTAAACCGCAAACGTTATTACACAGCTCTATATTTTTTGATTTAGATGGCGTGTGGGGCAAGACCAAGTGGGCTGATGAGCTGAAAGTGTTTGTCGCTAAACAGTGCAGAAAAAATCGCGTTTTTTTAGCTAATATGGCCAGCAATGCACGTAATCGAACGCCACCACTTGGTTTCTTTAAAGGCTTTGTGTTAGAGCATAATGGTCAGCATAAGCGCTCAATGAACTTAAAGCGCCGTGGTACTGCACCGTTATCGGATGTCATACGCGTGCATGCTTTAGCAATAGGATCACGCAAGCAAAACTCATTCGATCGCTTAGAAGATGTTATCGATGCTAAGTTGTTACCAGCAGGCAAAGCACAAGATTTACGCGATGCCTTAGAGTATATTTCTATGACACGCATTCGCCATCAAGCGTGGCAAATTGAGCAGGGTGAAGTGCCCGATAACGACTTAGATCCGTTGCAATTATCGCCTTTTGAACAGCGTAATTTAAAAGAGGCATTTGCCATTATAGAAAAAGCTCAAAATTATTTAAAGTTTAGTTATTCAACCAATGTCAGCGTTAAGTAGACTATGTTAAAGCAAAATAGTGCCACAGTAGATTGGCCGAGTCGTTATCAGCATTTATCACAACACTGTCAGAATAGCCTGTTAAAATCTTTTTATCAGGCGGCATTTAAAGACCCTAATGCAGCAATAAAAGATGTGCCTTTTGTAGCGATGGACTTTGAAACCACAGGGCTTGATAGTAGTAACGATGATATTGTCAGTGTTGGGCTGGTACCGTTTAGTTTACAACGGATTTATTGCCGGGAAAGTCGTCATTGGGTAGTACAACCGCGGCGCAACTTGCATGAAGAATCGATTATTATCCACGGTATTACGCATTCAGAAGTGAATGATGCTCCTGACTTGAATCAAGTGATCCAGCCGTTACTTGATGCATTGAAAGGTAAAGTGGTGGTGGTGCACTACGCTGCGATTGAACGCCATTTTTTAAATAATGCATTAAAGCTGCGCCTAAAAGAGGGAATTGAGTTTGCGCTGCTAGATACTATGGAGTTAGAGCAACGCGCTTTAAAAGCACGGCAGGGATTGGTAGGGCGGCTATTTAACAAAAAGCTTGGCTCATTAAGGCTTACAGACTGTAGAGAGCGGTATTCATTACCCAGTTACAAAAACCATAATGCCCTTACCGATGCACTGGCAACGGCAGAGTTATTACAGGCACAAATTAGCTATCACTATCGTTTAGATACGCCACTATCACAACTATGGCTGTAATCGAGTAAGTGCGCTCACATTAAACCTCAAGTGAATAATTTTCTTGCATAAAAAACGCCGCAAAAAGCGGCGTTTTAATAACGGCTAAACTTATTTAGCCATCGGACGTGGCTCAGTACGTAATCCTAAGATCAAACTAATACACATCAGTAATAACACAATAGTGAATGGCAAGCCGGTTGATACTGCACCTGCTTGAAGCGCTTCAATAGCCTCTGTACCACCAATCCACAATAATGCAGCAGCAATTGCACCTTCTACTGTTGCCCAAAATATACGTTGCGGTACGGGAGCGTCCACTTTACCACCCGCTGTAATCGAGTCGATAACCAGCGAGCCAGAATCTGACGATGTTATAAAGAACACCAGTACCAATACAATCGCAATAAACGACAAGATACTCGACATCGGTAATTCATCAAACATTTGGAACATTGCCAGAGGCACGTCTGTTAATCCTTGCGTGCCTAGTGCACCAACGCCTTGAATAACTTGATCAATCGCCATGCCACCGTAAATAGACATCCATAATATGGTTACGACCGTTGGAATTAACAACACTGCAATTAAAAACTCACGAATCGTGCGACCACGAGATACGCGAGCGATAAACATCCCCACAAACGGTGACCACGAAATCCACCATGCCCAGTAAAATACCGTCCAGCCATGCATCCAGGTTTCATCTTCACGGCCATGTGGGTTGCTTAGCGGGATAATGTTTTCAACATAGCCCATAACAGTCGTTGGAATATTACCAAACGACACAGCAAAGCCTACTAAACAAACAAATACCAGTAGCACTAGGGCGATTAACATATTAATGTTACTCAATACTTTTACGCCACCGTCGATACCACGTGCCACAGAAATAATGGCTAATAAGGTTACGCCAATAATCACTAAAATTTGTGAGCCAACACCACCGCTGGTACCAAATACATGATCGATACCTGCCGACGCTTGTTGCGCACCTAAGCCTAACGACGTAGCTAAACCAAACAAGGTGGCTAATACCGCAAGAATATCGATAATGTGACCTGGCCAGCCCCAAGCACGATCGCCCAAGATAGGGTAAAAAATTGAGCGGATAGAAAGTGGTAAACCTTTATTGTAGGTAAAAAATGCTAACGACAGCGCCACGACACCGTAAATGGCCCATGGGTGTAAGCCCCAATGGAACATGGTCGCGCCCATAGCAGCTTTAGCAGCTTCAGGCGTGTTAGGGGTTACATTTAATGGCGTTTCATACCAACCAGTGTAATACGCAACGGGTTCAGCGACACCCCAAAACATCAGACCAATCCCCATACCAGCGGCAAATAGCATCGCCAGCCAAGAGATACGTGAGTGGGTTGGTTTAGCATCATCGCCACCTAAACGAATTCTACCGTAAGGAGAAACAATTAACGCTAAACAGAATATGACGAAAAAGTTAGCGGCCCACATAAAAAGGCTGTCAAAATTATTAATGATATCAAGTTTAATACCATCAAGTGCAGCTTTCGAAGTTTGTGGATCGGTAACTAAAATCGCGAGTAGAAATATCACGATCAGACCTGCGCTGATGCCAAAAACGGGGTTGTGAATATCAAACCCCCATTTTTGTACGTTATCTTGACCTACGGTATAGTCCGTATTGTCAATACTATATTTGTCATGCTCTTCGCTCATGCAATACCTCTTGTTGTAGTTTTAACACGCTGCTGGTGCGTCACAGTAGTAATTAATTAAATTAGCCTTGTAATACAATTTGTTTAAATATACTACAAATAAATAATTCGAAGACTAACTAATTTAATTTCAGATTAATTTGTTATTAGTGTATGAGTTAAATACTAAATGTAAATGATTTTGTATCTAAAACGCTGATAATATAATCATAATGGTGATATTTATGCGTTTTTGGTATGAAAAGCGAACTTCACCCAGCGCCGCAAAATAGTTTACTAATCCAAGTAACTTTTTCGACCAAGGTTATATATTTGTGCAATAAAACGTTAAAAGTAAACTACAATTTTCAACAGCTGCACAAATTTGCTCTTCCCCTAGTGCGGCTGTTATATCAAGGGAACTTAGGCTATATTTTTAATTATATAGTAAGCAAAGGAGCTCAACTAACAATGGCGTACCATAAAAAAAGTGTGTCTGCTGCAACGCCACTTGCTTACTATTTTAAGTCTGTTCGTGATTATAGCTTGTCATTAGTAAAACCGCTAAATGCTGAAGATTGCCAAATACAGGGAATGGCCGATGTCAGCCCCATAAAATGGCACCTTGCACATACCAGCTGGTTTTTCGAAACCTTTATACTCGATTTACACAGTTTCAAATACCAGCTGTTTGACCCAGAGTATAAAGTTTTATTTAACTCTTATTATAATGGTATCGGTAAGCAATTTAAGCGTGCAGAGCGTGGGAGTTTATCGCGACCTACGTTAGAGACAATATTGGCGTACCGAGCACATGTTGATAGCGCGATGCTACGTTTACTAAGCACAGCCATTCCTCGTGAAGTGGAGCGTCTTATTACACTGGGTATTAATCATGAGCAGCAACATCAAGAGTTGATGCTTATGGATATTAAATATAACTTTTCGCTTAATCCTACATTTCCTGTTTATGAGGCAGATAAATTACGCACCCTGAATGATGAGCGATGCGCTGCGCCATTGACTTATATAGCCTTTGATAAAGCCATAATTAACATCGGCACGGATGCCATTAACGTATTCGCTTATGATAACGAACAACCAAAGCATCAAGTCTTGGTACATCCGTTTAGTTTTGCCAACCGGTTAGTAAGTAATGGCGAGTATCTCGCGTTTATAATGGCTGGTGGCTACACCAGAGCACACTATTGGTTAAGTGATGGCTGGGCACACCTACAGCAGCACAACTTAACTCAGCCCCTGTATTGGTATTACATTGATGAGCAATGGTTTGAATTTGGTCATGCAGGTTTACAGCCACTTAATTTATCCGCGCCGGTGTGTCATGTGAGTTATTTTGAAGCCAATGCCTACGCAAATTTTGTTAATGCACGATTACCCACAGAGTTCGAATGGGAGCTCGTTGCGCAGCGCCATGCTGACAACAACAGTCAACAGCAGCCATGTGACAAACAGCAACTTAACGCGATTACGAAGCTTACCGATATCCGCTGGCAGTGGACCAACAGTGCCTATTTGCCATACCCAGGCTTTGAGCCCATCACAGGTGACGCGGGCGAATACAATGGTAAATTTATGAGTAATCAAATGGTGTTACGAGGAGGTTGTGAATTTACACCGGCCAATCATTCACGTATCACTTATAGGAATTTTTATTATCCGCATCAAGCCTGGATGTGCAGTGGAATACGACTAGCAAAGGATAGACTATGAGCCAAATGACAGCCATCAAAAACAGTGAAGTAAGCCACTTAGCGTTTTTAAACGATGTACTTAGTGGGCTGACAAAACGACAAAAGACATTGCCTTGTAAATACTTTTATGATGATAAAGGCGCGGCGTTGTTTGAACAGATCACCACGTTAAAAGAGTATTATATCACCCGCACCGAGTTTGCCATTTTAGCCGCGTATGCACCCGCAATAGCCCAGCGGTTACCGCCTAAGCTAACCATTATAGAGCCGGGGTGTGGCTCGGGTAAAAAAGTGGCGTATTTACTGAGCCAGTTAGTGAATGTGCGGGCGTTTGTGCCATTTGAAATATCGACCGAAATGCTCAATTATTCACTGACGCATTTATCGGCGCAATTTCCAAGCTTAGTCATTTCTCCGTTACAAGGAGATTTCACTCACAGTCTCACCGTGAAGCAATTAAGTAAAGAAACTGCATTAGATAGCCACACTAATTTAGTGTATTTTCCTGGTTCAACGCTCGGTAATTTTGATCCCCTAACAGCAATTAAAATACTGAAAAACTTTCACCGCTTGTGCGGCATTAATGGCTATATATTAATCGGCATAGACTTAATAAAATCACGACACACATTGCTAGACGCCTACGACGATAAAGCCGGTGTGACAGCGGCGTTTAATAAAAACTTACTGACGCGAATGAACAATGAGTTAGCGGCCAATTTTGTGCTGTGTCAATTTAGCCATCAAGCGCGTTTTAATGAAAAGCATAGCCGAATAGAAATGCACTTAGTCAGTGATTGCTGCCAAACGGTGATGATAGGCGAGCAAAAAATAGCTTTTAAACAAGGAGAAACAATTCATACCGAAAATTCACACAAATATACTTTGGCTAGCTTTAAAAAACTAGCACAGCAGGCACAGCTAATGCTCACCGATACCTGGCAAGATGAAGATGGTTATTTTGCGCTGTGTTTACTTAGACCGTATTAATGCAGGATTAGCATGACAGTTAATATATTAATACGCGGTGTTTATCGAGTTTATAGTGCATAAAAGCACCACGCGGCGATTGTTGCATTAAACTCCCCATTGTTAAACCATAAAGTTGATATATAAGAGGGGCAATGACGGCAACGGCCGAGCCGGTTGCGCTATCTTCATCAACCCCAAACTGCGGCGCAAAGTAACGAAAACAAGCGGTACACTGTTGTTTATCTTGGGTGTTTATCTGTAGCACAATAAGGGCATTATTATGCGACTGTTTAAGTGCTTTAATATCGACCTCAAGGCTGTGCAGCGCGATAGCTTGATTAATCAACGCTATGCTGTAACTATTTTTAGCACCCGCACTATAGTAATCACTGATAGTGACAGGTAGCACCTCTTGTAATGAGGCACATGCAGTGATTCGCTTTGATTTTATTGCCGCCAGTTCAAGTTGTGCAACTTTGCGTTTTACTTTCATAACAAAGTGTTCATGGCTGTTTGTAATAAACAGCCGCGGGCAATAATTATAATTCTGTAATAAATACTTAGCCGCCGCGAGTGTACCGTGTCCGCAACGCATAATTTCGCACTGAGAATTAAACCAGCGAATAGGGCAGTGTGGTTTATTTAATTGTGAGCGCTTTAAAAATACCGTAGCAGGGTGCTGCGACTGAGTGGCGATGCGCTGCATTACAGGGGTCGTTAAAGCTGTGTCATAAATTACAATAAGTGCCGTTGCACCATTTAAGTTTTGGCTAGGGTTCGCAAATACGGTTTGCACGGCGAGTTGTTGCACACCACGTAGTAAAAAATTGTATTTTCTAGTATCAGTCGCACACTGCCGCACCGGTAAAGCTAATTGGTGCGGCGCTCTATGGGGACTATTAGCCCTTGCTTGTATAGGCATCGTTATGAATACCTGCCGCGCGCCCTGACGGGTCGGCATTCGTTTGAAAAGAGGCGTCCCATGCTAACGCTTCAGGGGTAGAGCAGGCCACTGACTTACCATGCGGTACACATTGTGCGGGGGCATCTCCTGGAAAGTGCGACTCAAAAATACTGCGATAAAAGTACGCCTCTTTTGAATCTGGAGTATTAATCGGGTATTTAAATTTGGCATTGGCCAGTGCTTGATCGCTTACTTGCTCGTTTACATACTCTTTTAGAGTATCAATCCAACTATAGCCCACACCATCGGAAAATTGCTCCTTTTGTCGCCATAATACTTCGTCTGGTAAATAGCCCGTAAAGCCTTCGCGTAAAATGTGTTTTTCAATTTTACCGTCTTGACACATTTTTGCTTGGGGGTTAATGCGCATTGCCACATCAACAAACTCTTTATCAAGAAACGGTACACGTGCTTCGACCCCCCAAGCCGCCATCGACTTGTTGGCGCGTAAACAGTCAAACATGTGTAGCTTTGATACTTTACGGTTTAGTTCTTCGTGGAACGCCTGTGCACTCGGTGCTTTGTGAAAATACAAATAGCCACCAAATAGCTCATCAGCGCCTTCGCCCGACAGCACCATTTTTATTCCCATGGCTTTTATTTGCCGTGCCATTAAGTACATCGGAGTAGAGGCACGAATAGTGGTAACATCGTAGGTTTCAATGTGGTAAATCACTTCACGAAGCGCGTCTATCCCTTGCTGTATGGTAAAAATAATCGGATGGTGCACTGTGCCAATCATATCGGCTACTTTTTGTGCCGCGGCGAGATCTGGCGAGCCTTCAAGCCCCACCGAAAAAGAATGTAGTTTAGGCCACCATGCATCGCTTTGGTCGTTATCTTCTATACGTTTTGCTGCGAAGTGCTGTGTGATGGCAGAAATAACTGACGAATCTAAACCACCCGAAAGTAATACCCCATAAGGTACATCACACATAAGTTGGCGTTTAACTGCCGCTTCTAAAGCATCTTTCACGTCTTGGGCGTCGGCACTGTTATCTTTCACCGCCGCATAACTTTGCCAATCACGACTATAATACGACTTGAGCTCACCGTCTTTACTGTATAGGTAGTGCCCGGGAGGAAACTCTTCAATCTGTTTGCAAATAGGAGCAAGTGCCTTTAGCTCTGAAGCGACATAAAAGTTACCATGCTCATCGTGGCCAGTGTAAAGCGGAATTATACCAATATGATCACGGCCAATAAGGTAAGCATCGTTTTCTTCATCATATAAACAAAAGGCGAAAATGCCATTGAGATCATCTAAAAACTCAGCGCCTTTTTGTTTGTACAAGGCTAAAATGACCTCACAGTCAGATTGGGTTTGAAAGCTAAAATCAACGGTGAGCGCCGCTTCCAGTTGTTTATGATTATAAATTTCACCATTAACCGCTAAAATATGTGTTTTTTCTGGGTTATATAACGGTTGTGCACCACTGGACACCCCCACAATGGCTAACCGCTCATGCACTAAAATGGCTTTGTCAGAGGCATACACCCCCGACCAATCTGGACCTCGGTGTCTGAGTAACTTCGACATTTCAATTGCTTGAGTACGCAACTGAGCAGGATCAGATTTAATATCTAACACCCCAAATATTGAACACATAAATTAATTCCTCATTTTTATTTTTTATCTAACAGCGCTAATTAGCTGAATGACTTACCTTTGTTTTAACAGAAACATTTACCTAAGTCACACAGCATTTACAAAAAAATAAGAATAATTTATGCACCAAAATAAGCGTTAATGCACCAAAATGATCAATCTGCCGTGCTTGGGGCTACTTATACTCCGTGTAAGCCAAGCAAAGCATACTATCTCGAGGGCTTACAAGGGGGAGCAATGAATCCCGCTACAAATTAGATGCGCAATAATGGTGCAGTATAAAGTGCAAAGTTAATGACAAAACTCGCCCCAATGGTGAGCGTTTAGCCACGTGCATTGTGCAATGCAATATTGAGCTGTGCCAAATGCGCCGCGAGGGCCTGTTGTGCCTGCTGCGCTTGTGCAAAGCTGACATAGTTAAAGACAATTTCATCACCGGCATTAAATTGCGCTAATTGGTGTAAATCAGCGGCAATAACGTTTCCGAGCAGTGGATAGCCTCCCGTCGTTTGACCATCGTTCAACAGTACAATAGGCTCGCCATTGGGCGGCAACTGTATCGAGCCCGGGCTAACCGCAAGCGAAGGCAACGAATGGCAATGCACTAATTGCTGTGTATCGGCATGACTCAACCTCAAGCCCATGCGATTACTCTGACAGCTGACTTTAAAGCCAGTGCTGAGAAAATGATTAACCAATTTAGGGCCGAGCAATTTAGCATGCGGGCTTGGGTGCAGGCGGATTGCTTTGCGTTTTGCTGGCGTTAGGGCACCTATTTGTTTCATTGCCTGTGTGTTTGCAGCGGCTTGAATGGGGATCACATCGCCGGCAGAAAGGGCACGACCATGCAACCCACCAAAACCAGCGTTTAAGTCGGTTGAGCGGGAGCCCATAATAAGCGGGCATTGTATGCCGCCTTTCACCGCCAAGTAGGCACGTAATCCGCCTCTGCCAATATCAAAGGTTAAAACTTGTTTATTTTTAACTGTATATGTCCAGCCGGGGTAAATGGCGCGACCATCAAGCTTGGCGTGTAAGTCGGCGCCATGCAGTGCAATTAGCGTGTCACAGTTAAATTCAAGCTCACATAATCCCACCGTCACTTCAAGGACTGCGTCGTTGTCGTGGTTGTTTAAGAGTCGGTTGGCAATAATATGGGCATAGCTATCTAAACTCCCTGCAGTGCTCACTCCTAAATGACGGTAACCCACGCGACCTAAATCTTGAATTGTTAGCAGTACACCGGGCTTAATAACCTTAATCATTTGCTAGCTCCTGTGTATGAGTTGCAACAAACGCAAGCGTATCACCAGGTTGTAATAAACACGCGGGCGTATTGTTGCTATTAAATAGTTCAGTATCGCTGTGGCCTATAATATGCCAGCCACCTGGAGTATCGGCTGGGTATATACCAGTTTGTGCCGCACCAATGGCAACAGCGCCTTTAGGTACTTTAATCCGAGGCTCTGCGCGACGCGGTGTATGTAAACGCGGGTCTAAGCCGTGTAAATAGGCAAACCCAGGCTGAAAGCCTAAAAACAACACATGGTATTGCGTGGCACAGTGAATGTTAATCACTTCCTGCACCGTTAAATTATGAAATTGCGCTAAGCTGAGTAAGTCTGCGCCGTTATAATGTGTGTTAATTACATGATGGTTACCGCTAAAGTCACTGCTTTTAATATCTGCCCACAAGGCAGGGAGAGTACGTTGCCAGTGAGTTAATTGAGCTGATGAACGCAAATAAAGCGTTAGTGAGTTCATGCCCGGGACGACATCTATAAACTCATTACTGGTAGTGCAATGCGCCGCCAACGCCCAAATTTTTTTTTGTGTCGCTAACACATTGCCAGCGTTTATGTGGGTCGCATCAATCAGTAAGCGGGTGTTACTGAGTGCATAAACAAGGGGAAGCATATCCATAGTACAAACCTTTAAATACAACATGCTACAAAGCTAACATAAATATCAAGATATATAGATAGCCTTGCGACCAGTGCAGTGCAGTAACAGACGAAACTAGCCGCATCAATACAACCATAACCCAGCAAATACTCGTTGCAGCAGCCGTTAAAGGGATATTACTGAAATAATGTAAAAATTTCAGCGCGTGATTTAATTGAAATTAATAGCCAGCGACGCTGGTCCTAATAATAACAGGCATTTTCAAGGGCAACTATGTCATATTCTCTGCTAATGGTTATCACGTTCAGCGCTTTAGTAAGTGGTGCTGTGAGCACTGCTGCGCCGTTTGAAAAAGTAGCAGCAAATAATGTGGCCGCTACTACCCATGAAGTAACCGTGGATAATTCCCTGTTAATGCAGGGCAAACAAATACTGGTGTTGGATTCGCCAGCCTATTGCCCGTACTGTGAAAAATTTAAACGTGATGTGGCGAATCATTACCAGGGCAGTATCCCCATGACATTTCGCCATGCCGATGAGCTTAGCGGGTTAACCATTAAGTCCTCGACGTGGGCAACCCCTACCGTGTTGTTTTTAGAGCACGGGGTAGAAGTGTATGCATATCAAGGCTACCTAGCGGCGCCGGCGTTTTATAAGTTATTAGGGGCATTTAAGCTCGGCGACAGCGATGCCTACCAAGTGGCGTTTAATGCCAGCACCGATCGCGCTTATTGCAAACAATATAAACTTTTTAACACTACCAGCGATGGCACCTTTGTTGACAAGCTCAGTGGCGAGGCGTTATTTGACACGCGAGATAGGTTTAATTCAGGCACCGGCTGGTTATCATTTACCCAGCCGGTAAAAAACAGTGTGACATACCACGACGACAGTCGTTGGGGTATGCAGCGTATAGAATTACGCGCTAAAACCAGCGGTATTCATTTAGGGCACGTATTCAGAGGCGAAGGCCCCAAAGGGCAAGATCGTTATTGTATTAATGCCACCGTGTTAGAGTTTAAGCCCAGAGCCAACAATTAACGACCGTTACGTTAAAAGTAGCTAGTGGCGGTTTTACTATGTATTGCATTTAAGCCTAACTGAATATCATCAATAAACTCATGCAGTTTATCTTGTTTTAGTAACCGCGGGTTTACTTGAATTAATTGTTGCTGCACCGTTTTAAGCTCACTGAGCGCCTCACTATTATTTGGCAGCGCCGATAAACAAAATTGCACTTGATGTAAAATATGGCCTAATGAGCGGGGAAATTTATTGTTTTGCAGTAAAAAACATAACACATCTTCGCGCTTTACTCTGACACGCATTTCGCGGCGGTACATTTGATAACCGGTTAACGATTTAAGCACACTCATCCATTGAATATTTTCAAACGGGGCTTGAGACGGCTCTATGTCGGGTAATAATGTTGACGAACGTACATCGAGTATGCGCGTGGTCATATCGGCGCGTTCAATATTGCGTCCTAAACGCAAAAACTCATAGCCTGCATCGTGGGTCATGGTGCCAGACAAAATACCAGTAATAGCTTGATTGGCTAAAATAATTTTATTTAAATACGCATAGCGATGCCGTTGATTAGCAATACCGGCCTGCGCATCTTTGGCAAGCAAATATAAGGTATTAATTTGCTCCCACGCTTCACGAGGGATCACTTCACGTATAGTGCGGGCATTTTCTCGGGCACTAATTAACGAACTTAAAATAGAACCCGGATTATTGGTGTCGGTAATAATAAAATGCGCAACATTAAGCTCATTAGCTTCGCTGTAAAGCTGCTTAAACAACGTTTGTGCCGACACTATTTCAATTATCGGTTGCCAGCCCAAGCGGATGGTTTTTGGTAAGTCGAGTAATAGGTTCGAATTTACATTCATAATGCGTGCCGAATTTTCAGCACGCTCTAAGTAGCGCCCCAACCAATAAATGTTACTTGCTACTCGTGACAACATACTCATAACGCCTCCATATCAACTATCCATGTGTCTTTACTGCCGCCACCTTGTGATGAGTTAACCACAATAGAGCCTTTGCGTAATGCAACGCGAGTGAGCCCGCCGGTGGTTACGGTGATCTGTTTACCGCTTAGGATAAACGGCCGCAAATCTAAATGCCGTGGTTCGACATGATTATCAACCATAGTGGGAGCAGTTGAGAGCATTAACATAGGCTGCGCAATATAATTACGTGGATCGGCTTTTATCAATTGTTTAAACTCTTCATGTTGCTCAGCACTTGCATGGGGGCCAATGAGCATGCCATAACCACCCGATTCATTAGCGGGTTTAACCACTAATTTTTCTATATTATCCAATACATAGGCTTGCTCATCAGGATTAATACATTTATAGGTTGGCACATTTGGCAAAATGGCGTCTTCATTTAAATAGTATTTTATAATATCGGGAACGAAAGCATACACGGCTTTGTCATCAGCAACCCCCGCACCTGGTGCATTAATGAGCGCGACTTTACCGGCACGCCAAGCGCGCATTAACCCAGAAACGCCTAACGTTGAGTCGGGGTTAAACGCTTCGGGGTCTAAAAATAAGTCATCAATGCGCCGGTAAATCACATCCACTTGGGTTAACCCTTCAATGGTACGCATGTAAACGCAGTCGTCTTCATCGACCAGTAAATCACTGCCCACCACCAGCTCTGCCCCCATTTGTTGTGCCAAATAAGCGTGTTCAAAATAGGCTGAGTTATAAATCCCCGGTGACAGCACCACAATTTCTGGTTCGGCAATAGCACGCGGCGAGTATTGCGCCAGCATGTCGTAAAGTGCAGAAGGGTAGTCATCAACAGGTAAAATATTGTATTTATCAAACATTTCGGGGAAAACACGCTTCATGACCTGACGATTTTCTAGCATGTAGGATACGCCCGAAGGAACACGCAAATTATCTTCTAATACATACACAGTGCCGTCATTATCACGCACTAAATCAGAGCCACAAATGTGCGCCCAAATACCCAGCGGTGGCGTAAAACCTTTACATTGCGGTAAGAAGTTTTTTGATTTTTCAAGTAATTGGGCAGGAAAAACACCGTCTTTAATAATGTTTTGCTCGTTGTATAAATCATTAATAAATAGGTTAATTGCTTTGACCCGCTGTTTGAGGCCGCGCTCGATAGTTTGCCATTCTTGTTTGTCAATTAAACGCGGAATAATATCAAAAGGCCATGCGCGATCAATCGAGCCTTCCTCATCATTATACACTCGAAAGGTGATCCCCATGGTTTGAATAGCGAGCTCAGCAGCGGTTTTAAATTCTACCAAGTCGTCATCGCTTAACTGTGTTAAATAATCACAGAGTTCGGCTGCAAAGGGGCGCGGCGTGTCGGCGTCGGCTAACATTTCGTCATGCAAATCTTTAAGGGGGTAACTTTCCCAATTAATTGTCATACCTGTGTCCTTTTTAGTTGCGCCAATGACATAGCCAGTGGCAGCCTAGTTCATGCTTATTACCAGTAACTTAATCACATTGCTGTATGATTTCGTGAATAAATCTAAGTTTATTCAGCGCAGTGACAGAGATCACAAACGGGTAGGCATCATCATGGCCCATACTGCGATTAACCGCATTAAGTGACTTAGTTAGCCGACACCAATCATTAAATAATTGCGTAAAGCTAATTGCGGTGCCAGCTTCTGTGACTTGCTCGCAATGCTCTAACGGGTTTTTAATTTGATGCCCCGCAATATTAATCTCGCAGTCATTAGCTGTTTCTAGGGTATCTATCATGTGTAGGTAATGGGCCCATGTTTCGGCCCAATCTTCCCAGGGGTGCATACTGGCATAGGCGCTGATCCACACATTTTGCCAGTTATTGGCAGGGCCATTTTTATAGTATTGCTCCATTGCATGGGTGTAACTTAAACGCTCATCGCCAAATAGCTCTCTAAAACGGCTGAGTAAGGGCGAAGGTTGAATTAATCTATCCCAATAATAATGCCCCGACTCATGGCGAAAATGACCAATAAGCGTGCGGTATTGCTCGTTCATTTTCTCACGCATTTCAATTCGCGCAGAGGCAATTGCCTCACGCAAATTGATCGTGATTAACCCAGAGTTGTGACCAATAACCACGTAATTTTTAACGGTTAACTCATTACCATACTCATCGGCAATTTCATCTTCTAAAAATGAAAAGCCTAAGCCGCCAGCGGGATCGCTATCACGGCCTTGAATAGGTAACTGAAGTTTTATTAAGGTGTAGAGTAAGCGGCGTTTAGCCTGCTCCATGCTATACCATAATGATAAGTTTTCCGGCTTTTCTAAATTAGGGATCATCACATTTAAGCGGCACGACTGGCACAGTTCATGGCTATCACTATTAGGTACCATCCAATTACATACGTCATACTGCCAATAATTTTTACACTGGCGATAAAGCTTATTGTTTTGTGTCACCTTATAAAGGCCATCGTCAGTGATGGTTAGAGTACTGAGCTGCTGTTCATCGGGTAAAAAGCCAACCATGGCACCGCATGCCAAGCATTTGCTATTCGCAAAATAGAGCGCATTGCCACATTTACATGTATATGTTTTCAAATAATTACCTATAAAACGTTAAAGCGATAAAAATAAAAGATTAATACCGTGTAACTAATATAGACCATTTGCCCCCAGTACCCTATTTATAACTGCGAGCTGGTGTGGAATTTATGGTACCAATGTGGTTAACAGCGTAAGTGTTGTGCTGCGCCATAACTACAGAAAAAAACTACATAAAAAATGCACAAAAACTTAGTCATTGTGTTAAAAATAATGTGATTTAGCCGTTATGTAGTACTTTTCAGTTTATGATTAAGCGATGATTCTAATGCTAAATTGTGCATTAACTTACCGTGAAGGGGAGCACAGAAGAGCGGCTTGAATTTGGGGCAAAAAAAATCCCTCTTGCGAGGGATTTTGGGTAACTCAGCGCCATAGGCACTGGGAATGAGGTCGGTACTGGGTAAAGCAGCTTAAACGGTTAGTTAAAAAACCATTTCAGGTACTTCACCATCAACAAGTAACTTACCTGCTGTTTTACTAATAATTTCATCTACTGATACGCCAGGTGCACGCTCTAACAGATGAAAGGCGCCGTCTTTCACTTCTAATACGGCTAAATCTGTGACTATTTTCTTTACGCAATTTACGCCGGTGAGCGGTAAGGTACAGCTTTCTAACAGTTTAGATTCGCCGTGCTTACTAGCGTGGGTCATGGTAACAATGATATTTTGCGCACCCGCTACTAAATCCATTGCGCCGCCCATGCCTTTAACCAGCTTTTTTGGGATCATCCACGACGCGATGCTGCCGTTTTGATCGACCTCAAAAGCGCCCAGAACAGTTAAGTCTACATGACCACCCCGTATCATGGCAAAACTATCTGCACTATTAAATATAGCGGCACCGGTTGCTGCCGTCACGGTTTCTTTACCCGCGTTGATCATATCGGCGTCTAGCTCTGCTTTAGTCGGGTAGGGCCCCATGCCTAATAGGCCATTTTCGGACTGTAACATAACTTCTATGTCATCTGGAACATAGTTTGCGACGAGTGTCGGAATTCCTATTCCTAAATTAACGTAGTAGCCATCTTTTAGTTCTTGTGCAACGCGCATTGCAACTTGTTCACGTGATAATGCCATAATAATGCTCCTGCTTAATCTCGAGTGGTGACACGTTCAATACGTTTTTCAAAGTTGCCTTTAATAACGCGATTAACAAAAATGCCCGGAGTGTGAATTTGGCTCGGCTCAAGCTCTCCTGGTTCAACAATTTCTTCTACCTCGGCCACGGTTATTTTACCCGCGGTCGCTGCCATCGGGTTAAAGTTCATCGCTGTGTGGCGAAATACTAAATTACCGTAACGATCGGCTTTCCATGCCTTTACTATGGCGAACTCACCGGTGATCGACTCTTCTAAAATATACGGACGACCATTAAACTCTTTCACCTCTTTGCCTTCTGCAACGGGGGTACCGTAACCTGTGGCGGTATAAAAGGCGGGAATACCCGCACCACCAGCGCGCATTTTTTCAGCCAGTGTGCCTTGTGGTGTCAGTTCAACGTCAATTTCACCACTGAGTAATTGTTGTTCAAAAAGTGCGTTTTCACCCACATAGGAAGCCACTACTTTTTTAATTTGTTTGTCTTGCAGTAAAATACCTAAACCAAAGTCATCAACACCGCAGTTATTAGATACCACGGTTAACTGTTTAGTTTGCATGTGCTTAATTTGTTTAATTAAGCCCTCTGGAATACCACATAAACCAAAGCCACCGGCAATGATGGTATCGCCATCTTTTAACCCTGCCATTGCGGCTTCGTAGCTTGTAACTACTTTATCAAATCCGGCCATGAGCCACTCCCCATTGTATTCTTTTTAGCTAGGTTGCGAGCTAAGCAATTTGCCCGCAACGCGAATTATTTATTGTGTAAGGCGACCGACACTTTACTAAGCGGTTGTTTGTTGAGCATTTTAGTGATTTGCCAACCGGCTTCACTCAGCCTTTGTAAATCCACGCCATGCTCAATGCCAAGTCCTTGCAGTAAGTAAACAACATCTTCGGTGGCAACATTTCCTGACGCGCCTTTCGCATAAGGGCAGCCGCCTAAGCCTGCCACTGCCGCGTCTACCGTTGCTATACCTAAGCTCAGCGCTGCATAAATATTGGTGAGCGCCTGACCATAGGTGTCATGAAAATGCACCGCCAGTTTACGTTTGTCAATATACTTAACCAGTAATTTAATTAAGTTGGTTACTTTAGCAGCAGTGCCAACGCCAATAGTATCACCGAGACTGATTTCGTAACAACCAAGTTCAAGTAACTTTTTGCTAACATTCAGCACCGCTTGTGGGTCAATGTCGCCTTCGTACGGGCAACCTAATACACAACTCACATAGCCGCGTACGCGAATGTTATGGGCTTTAGCAAATTCCATCACTGGAATAAAACGCTCAATGCTTTGCTCTATACTGCAGTTAATATTTTTTTGACAAAATGATTCGCTGGCAGCGGTAAAAATCGCAAACTCTTTAATACCGACAGCATGAGCCGCTTCAGCCCCTTTTAGGTTCGGCGTTAGGGCGCTTAAATTAACCTCGGGCAAATTAACTGCGCTAATTACCTGTGCTGAGTCTGCCATTTGTGGCACCCATTTGGGCGATACAAAGGCACCGGCTTCAATATCTTTCAAGCCGGCGGCCGCCAGGGCATTAATCAACGCCACCTTATCGGCCGTGGCAACGGCTTGTTCATTTTGCAAGCCATCGCGCGCACCGACCTCAACAATTCGTACTGTTTGTGGAAAGTCAGTCATTAGGCACCTTCATCCAAAGTGGTGTCTTCAACAATGGCAAGCAGCGCACCATGACTAACCAGCTCGCCTTCAGCAAAGCAGTAACTAGTTAAAACGCCGTCGTGCGGTGCATTGAGGGTATATTCCATTTTCATCGCTTCAATAATAACCACCGCATCGCCTTTGCTGATAGTACTGCCAAGCTCAACTAAGTGTTTTACCACCGTGCCGTTAAGCGGCGCTGCTAGTGGCAATGCATCACTTTGGTGATCGCTAATATAGTGCTTATCTATCAGCTCTAAGCGAGTTTGTAGTGCTTTATACATCACAGTAATGTCATTACCGCTACGGCAAACATGGGCTGTGTGCTTTTCGCCATTAATAACCACGTTACATAAGCCATTGTTTACTGTGCCTTCTACAGTGAACTTTAGTTGGTCTTGGTAAATAGTGTAGCCTAATGGCGTTTTCACTGCGCTGAGGGTTAAATCGGTAAATGGTACTTTCACCGTAGGCGCTGCATTAAGTGCAAAACCGCTGAGCTGCTGCCATGGACTGGCACTGTTGCTGCTAGTTAATGACTCTAAATAGGCGAAGGCCGCAATCACTTGACTAATATGCTGCTGCGATTGCGCAATACTTACTAGCGCATCACCTTGCTCAGCAATAAAGTGGGTGCTCGGTGCGCCTTGCTTAAAGGTAGCGTGCGTAGCTAAATTATGTAAAAAGCCGATATTGGTACTAAAACCTGCTAAATGAAACTGCTCCAGTGCGTGTTGTAAGCGACTCAATGCTTGTTCGCGGCTGTCGTCATGGACAATTAACTTCGCAATCATAGGGTCGTAAAACGGGCTAATTTCATCGCCTGCAGCAATACCGGTATCAATGCGCACAAACTCACTGTTGTGTGGTGTATATAGCGCTTCAATGGTGCCTGAGCACGGAATAAAGTCGTTAGCAGGGTCTTCAGCGTAAATACGCGCTTCAAAGCTGTGGCCTTGTAATTGAATATCTTGCTGTGCCAATGGCAATGCTTCACCGCCGGCGATATTAATTTGCCAGCTGACTAAGTCTACACCGGTCACCATTTCGGTTACCGGGTGCTCTACTTGTAAACGGGTGTTCATTTCCATAAAAAAGAACTCCTCGCCACACAGTAAAAACTCCACAGTGCCAGCCCCACGGTAGTTAATCGCCAGTGCACAGCGCACCGCCGCTTCGCCCATTGCTTTACGTAATTGTTCAGATAACCCCGGCGCAGGAGCTTCTTCAATCACTTTTTGATGGCGGCGTTGTAGTGAACAGTCGCGGTCGCCTAAGTACACGCAGTTACCATGGTTATCAGCAAATACTTGTACTTCTACGTGGCGCGGTTGATCAACATACCGCTCAAGTAGCACTAAATCGTTACCAAAACCGGCAATGGCTTCACGTTGTGCGCCTTCCAGTGCACTAATAAAATCTTTCGCATGGTTCACCACGCGCATGCCTTTACCCCCGCCGCCATAAGCCGCTTTTATTAGTACGGGGTAGCCAATTTTTTCTGCCTCACTTTGTAAAAAAGCAGGGTCTTGTTGCGCGCCATAATAGCCCGGTACTAAAGGCACATTAGCTGCAGCCATGATTTCTTTAGCGCGGGTTTTTGAGCCCATCGCTTCAATGCTGCTAGCGGGAGGGCCAATAAACGCAATATTGTTCGCTTCACAAGCCTTCGCAAATTCGCAGTTTTCAGATAAAAAACCATAACCAGGGTGAATGCAATCGGCGCCACTGTCTTTGGCTACTTGTAAAATTTTAGCGGCCACTAAATACGAATCTTTACTTGGCGCAGGGCCAATGTGGTAGGCTTCGTCGGCCATTTTTACATGCTGTGCGTACTTGTCAGCGTCAGAGTATACGGCGACCGTGGTAAGTCCCATTTGCTTCGCGGTGCGCATAATTCGACAGGCAATTTCCCCACGATTGGCAATCAATATTTTTTGTAATTTTGCTGAGTTCATAATCAATCCTAACGTTGCCATTGTGGTTCACGTTTTTCAAAAAACGCGCTTAAGCCTTCTTGACCTTCAGTCGATACACGAATATTCGCAATACGCTCTGCAGTCAGGGCGATTAATTCATCGTCGATGTCTTTATTTGCTACATCGTTTATCAGTGCTTTTGCGGCTTTTACCGCGACCGGGCCGTTATCAATTAAAGTTTGTAGCATAGTGTCAAGGGCACAGTCTAAATTACCAGTGACTTGATGCACTAAGCCTAATTGTTTTGCAGTATGGGCATCAAATAATTCAGCGGTTAAAAAGTAGCGCCGCGCCGCGCGCTCACCAATGGCTTTGATCACATACGGGCTAATAACTGCGGGAATAAGCCCTAATTTTACTTCGCTTAAACAAAATTGTGCATTGTCTTGGCATATGGCTATATCACAACAGGCAATTAAGCCTAACGCGCCACCAAATGCTGCACCTTGCACCGCGCACACGGTTGGGTGTGGGCTGATGGCTAACACTTGCATTAATTTAGCCAGCTGCATTGAGTCGGCTAAATTATCGTTAAAGTTATTATCAGCCATTGATTTCATCCAGGCCAAATCGGCCCCGGCGGAAAAATGTTTGCCTTCAGTTTTTAATACTAAAGCGCGAATGTCTAAGGTATTGGCGTGCTCAATGCATTTGATCAGCTCTTGAATTACTTCGCTGTTAAAGGCGTTGCGTTTTTCTGGGCGGCTTAAAACGAGTACAGCCACATTAGATTTTGTTATTTGTAGTGTTACTGACATTTTATCCTCCGGTTACATTCTAAATACGCCAAATTTCGAGTCACGCTGAGGTGCATTATTTGCAGCACTTAACGCCAGCCCTAGCACATTACGGGTATCGGCGGGGTCAATAATGCCGTCATCCCATAAACGGGCGCTGGCATAATAGGGGTGTCCTTGTTGCTCGTATTGATCAACAATCGGCTTTTTAAACTCAGCCACTTGTTGCTCGCTCATGTGCTCGCCTTTGCGTGCTAGGCCATCTTGTCTTACTTGGGCAAGGACTCCTGCAGCTTGTTCGCCGCCCATCACCGAAATACGCGCATTGGGCCACATCCACATCATGGTAGGCTCAAATGCGCGGCCACACATACCGTAGTTACCCGCGCCATACGAACCACCAATTAACACGGTAAACTTAGGCACATCAGCACACGACACGGCCATCACCATTTTTGCGCCATGTTTTGCAATGCCTTCGGCTTCGTATTTTTTACCTACCATAAAGCCGGTGATATTTTGTAAAAAGACCAAAGGAATATTGCGCTGAGCACATAATTGAATGAAGTGCGCGCCTTTTTGCGCCGACTCACTAAATAAAATGCCGTTGTTAGCCACGATGCCAACAGGGTGACCATAAATGCTGGCAAAACCAGTCACTAATGTTTCACCAAAATAGCGTTTAAATTCATCAAATGATGAATCATCCACAGTACGGGCAATCACTTCACGTACATCAAACGGCTTTTTCAAGTCGGTGCCAACAATGCCGTACAGTTCGTTAATGTCGTAGCGGGGTGGTTTTACTTCGCTTAATAAAGGGGCCGTTGGGCGGCTGTAGTTAATACGCTCAATGCATTGGCGCGCAATTGACAGCGCATGGGCATCGTTTTCAGCGTAATGATCGGCAACCCCTGAGGTTTTACAATGCACATCAGCGCCGCCAAGCTCTTCGGCGGTCACTTCTTCGCCAGTGGCGGCTTTAACCAACGGCGGGCCAGCTAAAAAGATAGTGCCTTGCTCTTTGACTATAATACTTTCATCAGCCATGGCCGGTACATACGCGCCGCCTGCGGTACATAACCCCATAACCACAGCAATTTGAGGAATCCCTTTACCCGACATGCGCGCTTGGTTGTAAAAAATACGGCCAAAATGCAGTTTATCGGGAAACACATCATCTTGCTGAGGTAAGTTAGCCCCGCCCGAATCCACTAAATAGATACAAGGCAAATGGCAGCGCTCGGCTATGTCTTGTGCACGTAAATGCTTTTTCACTGTGAGTGGGAAATAGGTGCCGCCTTTTACTGTGGCATCGTTTGCAATGATCATGCACTCAATGCCTTTAACGCGGCCAATTCCAGCTACTACACCGGCACAGGGAATATCTTGCTCATAGACGCCATAGGCGGCAAATTGTGAAATTTCTAAAAACGGCGACCCTTCATCAATTAAGGTATTAATGCGATCGCGCACAAATAACTTACCACGGCCTTCGTGGCGCTCTTTAAGTGCAGTGCCACCGCCTAAACTAATAGTGGCTACTTTATCGCGTAAGTCATCAACCAGTGCCGACATATTTTGCTGGTTTTGCACAAAGGTCGGATCGTGGGGATTAACGCTCGATGTTAAAATCGTCATAGTGTCAGTCCTTGTTATCGGCTTTCAGTGAAAAGTTCGCGGCCAATTAGCATGCGGCGGATTTCTGAAGTACCGGCACCAATTTCATATAATTTCGCATCACGCAGTAGGCGGCCAGTGGCGTATTCATTGATATAGCCATTCCCCCCTAAAATTTGAATGGCATCGAGCGCCATTTTTGTTGCCAACTCTGCGGCATATAAAATAGCGCCGGCGGCGTCTTTACGAGTTGTTTCACCGCGATCGCAGGCCTTTGCCACGGTGTACACGTAAGAGCGCGCTGCGTTCATTTGGGTGTACATATCGGCTACTTTGCCTTGAATTAACTGAAATTGCCCAATCGGTGTATCAAACTGTTTACGCTCGTGAATATACGGCACAACAATATCCATACATGCTTGCATAATGCCCAGTGGTCCCGCAGCGAGTACCACACGTTCGTAGTCTAAGCCGCTCATAAGTACCTTAACGCCTTCGTTTAAGTTACCTAAAATGTTTTCTTCAGGAACTTCACAGTTTTCAAATACCAGTTCACAGGTGTTTGAGCCACGCATGCCAAGTTTGTCGAGCTTTTGCGCGGTGGAAAAACCCGGGAAGTTGCTTTCTACAATAAACGCAGTAATGCCTTTAGCACCGGCAGTTAAATCGGTTTTAGCGTAAATCACAAAGGTATGCGCATCAGGACCATTGGTGATCCACATTTTATTGCCGTTTAAAATGTACTTATCGCCTTTTTTCTCGGCTTTTAGCTTCATCGATACCACGTCAGAGCCGGCATTTGGCTCGCTCATAGCCAGCGCACCAATGTGTTCACCGCTGATCAGTTTCGGCAAGTATTTTTCTTTTTGTGCTTGCGTGCCATTACGGTTAATTTGATTGACACACAGGTTTGAATGGGCACCATAGCTAAGACCAATCGAGGCACTGGCACGGCTTATTTCTTCCATGGCAATCACGTGCTCTAAATAACCTAAACCGGCACCACCAAACTCTTCGGCCACGGTCATGCCTAATAACCCCATTTCGCCCATTTGTGGCCAAAGTTGGTTTGGAAACGCATTCTCAAGGTCGGTTTTTTCGGCTAATAGGGCAATTTCTTGGCTGGCAAAGCTATTAACATGCCCGCGGATCATATCGGCTGTTTCGCCAAGGCCAAAGTTCATTTCTTTATATAGTGAAATAGTGCTCATGATTCATTCCTGTGTGATTGATTAAGTTAATACAGCGTATTACTCATCTATTTTATTTAATGTGTCGCGGCAACGGCGCTCGGCGGTTACCAATTCCATAAGAACAACTTTAATGTCATCCATTTGTTGTGATAGGTCGGCTTTTTTCTCGCTGATAAGGTCAAGCATAGTCACCAACTGCTTGGCACTGGATTTGTCGGCGTCATAAAGTTCAAACAAGCGGCCTGTTTCGGCAAGGGTAAAGCCTAGGCGTTTGCCGCGTAAAATTAGCTTTAGGCGCACTTTATCGCGCTTAGAATAGATACGAGTTTGGCCATTTCTGCTTGGCGTAATAAGCCCTTGGTCTTCATAAAAGCGGATTGAGCGCGTGGTAATGTCAAACTCTTTTGCCAGTTCGCTAATACTAAACGTTTGTTCGTGACTGGCAGGCTCATGGGCCGATGTTGCAAAACTGGTTTGATTATCTGGTTTCATAATAGTGTTTTACCTAATTCGAATGCCCTCAATATAAGTGAAGTTTACGTAAAGGTAAAGCAACATCTTAATGTAATACTTTAGACTAATAAATTAGCACAACTTAAATTAGCTGATGTTAGGCTTTATAACTCGTACAGCGGTTTTTAATAACGTGGAGTGGTACAAAATACAAATAAGTTTACAGTTTTTACAGTTAAGTAAAAGTTGATTTTAGATTTACGTTGGCGTAAACGTAAATATTATGTATGCTCGTAAACAGATTATAAATAAATTGTTTGGCTTGGTGTATTTTTATTGCACAGTGCCAATGACTAAATGGAGCCTTTTATGACTAGCGAAGCCGTTGTTATTGTAGCAGCAAAACGCACCCCAATGGGTGGATTTATGGGCGCACTGAGTGATGCGCAATCAACTGAACTTGGCGCAACGGCAATTGCCAGTGCATTAGTTGAAACAGGCCTGAGTAACGATGCCATTGATGAAGTAATTATGGGTTGTGTATTACCTGCCGGTGTTGGTCAGGCCCCAGCACGACAAGCAATGTTAAAAGCAGGCTTGGCGCTTGGCACCGGCGCTACCACTATTAATAAGGTGTGTGGCTCGGGCTTAAAAGCAGCCATGTTAGCACACGATTTAATTAAAGCTGGGTCTATTAACTCAGCCGTTGCGGGTGGGATGGAAAGCATGAGTAATGCACCGTACTTTATTCCTAAAGCACGCGGCGGTATGCGTATGGGGCATGGCGAAATTAAAGATCACATGATGAGTGATGGTCTTGAAGATGCGTACGACAACAAAGCCATGGGCTGTTTTGCCCAAGACACGGCCGACCAATATGGCATTGGTCGTGAGCAAATGGATAACTTTGCACTAAGCTCGCTTACCAAAGCCACCGCGGCGATTGAAAACGGTTATTTTACTAACGAAGTCGCTCCGCATACGCTTAAAACCCGTAAGGGCGATGTTACCGTGTCGGTTGATGAACAACCCGGTAATGCGCGTCCTGAAAAAATCCCCAGTCTACGTGCGGCATTTAAAAAAGACGGTACCATTACGGCGGCTAACTCATCGTCAATTTCAGATGGTGGTGCTGCTCTTATCTTAATGAGTGAATCAGCCGCTAAGCAGCAAGGGCTAACGCCACTGTGTAAAATTGTTGCTCACAGCACGCATTCGCAAAAACCCAGCGAGTTTACCGTAGCACCGGTGGGCGCCATGAAGAAGGTATTAGAAAAAGCCGGCTGGACAACCGCCGATGTCGACTTATGGGAAATTAACGAAGCCTTTGCCATGGTCACTATGCTGGCGATTAACGAGCTAAAACTCGATGCAGCTAAAGTAAACGTTAATGGCGGCGCTTGTGCGCTGGGTCATCCTATTGGTGCCAGTGGTGCACGTATTTTAGTGACCCTTATTCATGCGCTTAAAAATCGCGGCCTTAACAAAGGCGTTGCGTCTTTATGTATTGGTGGCGGTGAAGCGGTGGCGATGGCAGTCGAAGCACTGTAATTGCAGCGCGGTAACACACAATAATAAACGCAGCACTAATTTTAATTATAAAGCTGCGCTAACAACTTATATTTTAAAACAGGATTAAATTATGCACCAAGTACCTCAACTGATAGCCGGCGAGTTTGTTCAATCAAGCTCAGATCAACTTATCGATGTGGTTAACCCCGCAACTCAAGAAGTGTTAGCACAAGTGCCTTGCGCAACGAATGCAGAAATGGATGCCGCGATTGCATCGGCAGCAGAAACATTTAAAACGTGGAAAGATGTGCCCATTACCGAGCGTGCTCGCATTATGATGAAGTACGCGGCCTTGTTAAAAGAGCACCACGACGAACTTGCCACAATTATTTGTCATGAGTTGGGTAAAACCTTTGAAGATGCCAAAGGGGATGTATGGCGTGGTATTGAAGTGGTTGAGCAAGCGGCTAACGCACCGTCATTAATGATGGGCGAAACCATGGAAAACGTGGCGCGCAAAATCGATACCTATTCTTACATGCAACCACTGGGTGTGTGTGCAGGTATTACCCCGTTTAATTTTCCGGCGATGATCCCATTATGGATGTTCCCGCTGGCAATTGTGTGTGGTAACACCTTTATTTTGAAGCCGTCTGAGCAAGATCCACTGACACCAATGCGTTTAGCCGAGCTATTTATTGAAGCCGGTGCACCAAAAGGCGTATTACAAGTGGTACACGGTACTAAACCACAGGTAGATCGCTTATTAGAAGACAAAGCGGTGCGTGCTATCTCGTTTGTAGGCTCATGTGGTGTGGGTGCGTATATTTATTCTAAAGGCACACAAAACCTTAAACGTGTACAAGCGTGTGTGGGGGCAAAAAATCACATGGTTATTATGCCGGATGCCAGTAAATCGCATGTGGTTAATAACTTAGTGGGTGCCTCTGTGGGTGCTGCGGGCCAGCGATGTATGGGGATTTCGGTGGCGGTATTTGTCGGCCAAGCAAAAGACTGGGTTGATGAAATTAAAGCCGGTTTTGAAGGGGTACGCCCAGGTGTGTGGGATGATGCAGAAGCGGCATACGGCCCGCAAACATCAAAAGCTGCTAAAGCACGTATTTTATCATTAATTGAAGGTGGTAAAAAACAAGGCGCGACCTGCTTAATTGATGGTTCAGACTTTACCGTTAAAGGTTACGAGCAAGGTAACTGGGTAGGTCCAACATTATTTACCGATGTCACCAAAGAGATGGATTTATATAAAGAAGAAATTTTTGGTCCGGTATTGGCGTGTATGTTTGTAGATACCTTAGAAGAAGCCATCGCTCTAATTAACGAAAGCCCATACGGTAACGGTACATCGTTATTTACCTCAAGCGGTGCCGTTGCGCGCAAATTCCAACATGAAATTGAAGTAGGTCAAGTGGGTATTAACGTACCAATTCCGGTGCCACTGCCGTTCGTCTCGTTTACGGGGTGGAAAGGCTCGTTTTATGGCGATACGCATACCTATGGTAAGCAAGGTATTCGTTTTTATACCGAAACTAAAACCATTACCGCCCGTTGGTTTGAAGACGATATTGCTTCAGGTCCCAACATGAGCATTAACTTAAAATA
>NZ_JBFJHD010000015.1:0-38506 GCF_041613455.1 Pseudoalteromonas sp.
AAAAGCCTCGACCGTCGGTACTACATGCTTAGTATTGTCATTTAATTAACCTTTAAGTCCCGGACAAACACGGTAAATAAAGGCGAGGCCGCTTAGTTTTAACGCTTCAACCCCGGCCAGGGTTTCCATCGCGATCAGGTGTTAGGGTGACACTCCAAAATCTAGTCCACAAGAATACATAGAAGGAGCGCTAGCTAGCCTAAGCTGCTAGAGAGTAGTTATCGTCGTTTGCGATTACTTTAAATTGCGGCTTTTTTACGAGGCAAACCGCACCTCGACATGCACCTTGGGCTTCTTGAATTCCGTCGAATCCTAATCAGCCCCTGAATTTGTTTCATAACTCATTCAGAGCGTACGGTTAGTATAACCGAGTAATGCGCCGATACTCAAGGTGCATTACGGGTTATTTTGTTTCTCTACTGCTTTTTGGCCACTAAACATACAACTAGCTAGTATGCGCTGTTATTTAGCAACAAAAAAACCTTTTAGTTTTGCTCTTCACTATTGTTTTCATCATCTTGCGCTTCGTTGTCGGCGTCGTCTGTTGCGGCGAGCGGCCAGCCCCCTAATTGCTGCCAACGATTTACGATTAAACAATACAGCTCTGCAGTGCGTTCGGTGTCGTAAAGCGCTGAATGTGCTTGGCTATTATCAAATTCAATTCCCGCAGCGCGACATGCCTTGGCTAACACAGTTTGGCCTAAAGCAAGCCCAGCTAATGAAGTGGTATCAAAGCTAACAAAGGGGTGAAACGGCGTGCGTTTAATATTATTGCGTTCAATGGCTGCATTTAAAAAACCATGATCAAACGCGGCATTATGCGCAACAACGACAGAGCGTTGACAGCCAGCTGCTTTTTGCGCCTTACGCACCGCTTTACAAATTTCTTTTATCGCGTGTTCTTCGGTTACCGCCCCACGTAGCGCAGAAAACGGATCTATGCCATTAAACTCAATTGCCGCAGGTTCGATATTAGCCCCTGCAAACGGCTCAATATGAAAATGCAAAGTGTGATCTATGCTAAGCAATCCTTCGTCATCCATTTTTAAAATTGAAGCGGCAATCTCTAATAAAGCATCGGTTTCTTTATTAAAGCCGCCCGTTTCAACATCAATAACTACAGGAAAAAAGCCGCGAAAGCGTTGTGCGAAAAGTGTTTGCTCAGTATTTGCCATTAGGTTTCTTGGTTTGTAAGTATAAGCCCGCTATTATGTCAAAATTCGGGGCCTGTCGGCTAGGGGGTTTGTTGAATAATTAGTGCTAAAACTATAGGCACGTAATTTGCTTTATAATTAACGCCGCAACCAAGCCTGGCTGGGGTGGTTGCTCACGCGGCACGTTGTCAAATTATTGGCAATATTGATTTACTGGAGAACATTTAATGAAGTTTAAGTTGTTATTTATTAGCTTGGCACTGACCACTGCACTTTGCAGCTATACCGCTGCTGCGGCTGTGCGTCACTATACAGCCGATCACGACAACTCTACTTGGCAGGTTGTTAAAACAACACGCTTACAATGTCAGTTAAATCATGAGGTGCCTTATTATGGCGCCGCCGTATTTAACGTTTATGCCAGTAAAAATAAAAACCTGACGTTTAATTTAGACATGGTGGTGCGCCCCGATAATTACGCGATTGCCGGTTTAAAAGCGGTGCCACCGGCTTGGCGTGCGGGCGCGCCGGCTCGGGACATTGCCTCAATGAAGCTGCTCAAGCAATTTGATGGCGAACTGGGCAACTCAACCGCGTGGGAAATGCTCACCGAGCTTGAAAAAGGCTACCAACCTACTTTTTATTATCAAGACTGGCAAAATAGTGCCGATAAAATTGCCGTAGGCATGTCGAGCATTAACTTTAAACAGGCTTATTGGGCTTTTTTACAGTGCCGTGATGAGCTACTGCCGTATAGTTTTGAAGATATTTCGTTTACGGTGATGAACTACCAGCCCAACAGCGGAAAATTAACTAAGTCGTCGCAACAACGTTTAGACAAAATTGCCGAATATTTGAAAAACGATCCTAGCATTGAATCAATTAACATTGCAGCGTACACCGACAGCTATGGCGGACGTTGGAATAACTTAGATTTATCGAGAACGCGGGCAAAAGCCATTAAAGACTATATGCTCAGCTTAGGGGTCGACGAGGCCAAGGTATACACCGAGGGATTTGGTGAAAAACGCTTTGTAGACAGCAACGATAATATTTTAGGGCGTAATAAAAACCGCCGCTTAATTATTCAAATCGCGAAAATGTAACCCCCCACTAAACACACAAATAAGCGCTAGTTTAGTGCTTTAATTTTGCGCAGCAAAGCTCAGTACTGGGCTTGGGTGCTTTTAACCAACTAACCAGGCATTAATTTCTCGTGATATTGCCTTCATTTTTATGTCTCATTAATTTCACATTTAGGCAATTAAATTACAGTTGTAAATAGAAGATTACACTTTAATTTGGCTCTTTTATGACAAAACTATTTAAGTTTTGTTGAACTAGTTATATCTTGCGTAGCTCTCACGATTTACAGGATTATTAAGTGCTTAAAAATAAAACAATAGGTAGCATGTTAATTGTTGCAGGTACCACTATCGGTGCCGGTATGCTTGCTTTACCCATCGCGTCTGCAGGACTAGGATTTAGTACTGCGCTGGCATTAATTTTAGGGTGTTGGTTATTAATGACTTACACCGCATTACTAATGCTTGAACTGCATCAGTATGCCCCTCGCGATGCAACCCTCAATACGTTAGCGAAACTGTGGCTTGGCAAGCGCGGCCAATACGTGGCAAATTTTTCGGTGATGTTTTTATTTTACGCGCTTTGCGCCGCGTATATAGCTGGGGGCGGCGCACAACTTCAAGAACGCATTAATAGCGGCTTTAACCTCAGCATTGCACCGCAACTAGGGTCTATTATTCTTGCGGTATTAATTGCCGGTGTGGTCACGCTGGGCACTAGTAAAGTAGATAAGCTAAACAGGGTGTTATTTAGCATTAAGTTGCTAGTATTAACCAGCTTGTTTTATATGCTCACGCCCTATGTACATGGTACGCACTTACTGGAAATGCCGGTAGAGCAAGGGTTAATTCTCTCGGCTATCCCTGTGGTATTCACCTCATTTGGTTTTCATGGCTCGATCCCTTCTATTGTAAAATATGTTGGGCTTGAAATAAAAACACTGCGCAAGGTTATGATTGCTGGTGCAACATTGCCATTAGTGATTTACATTTTTTGGCAGTTATTAAGCCAAGGTGTTATGAGCCAATCTGATTTACTCAGTAGTAATGGCTTGGGTGGTTTTGTTGCCAGCATGGCCAGTATAGCGCACAACCCACAAGTGGCCACGGCGGTAAAATTATTTGCCGATTTAGCCCTAGCAACGTCATTTTTAGGGGTGAGTTTGGGGTTGTTTGACTTTTTTGCCGATACCTTTAAAAAGGCAGACACTAAAACCGACCGCATAAAAACAGCGTTAATTACCTTTATTCCCCCGCTGGGGTTTGCGGTATTTTACCCGCAAGGGTTTATTATGGCATTAGGTTACGCGGCAATAGCGTTAGTGATACTGGCGGTGTTTTTACCCGTTGCTATGGTGTATAAACAGCGTCAAAGCACCGATAAAACAGCGTATAGAGTACGCAGTGGTAATATTGGTTTAGCCGTTGCTGCACTGTGTGGACTCACTATTATTAGTGCTCAAGGCTTACAAATGGCGGGATTGATCCCCGCCATCGGCTAATATTAATAACCCCGCGCTCACCGCTCGGGGTTTGTTATAGCGGAGCTAAAATACCATGGCTTGTCCGCGCCCGGTCTGTTCTGAGGCTGCATCTAATTTACCGTCTTGGTTAATAATCACATGCATGTCGCCAAAATGGCGCTGATCAATTGTGTAGCCCATTTTTAACAGTGCGGCGGTTACACTGCTGGCGATGCCTGGGTGAATTCTAATAACATTTTTTGGCCATAATTGATGGTGAAAACGCGGGCTATTAACAACCTGTGCTGCGCTCATGTTAAATTCCACGGCATTTAAAATAGACTGATACACTGAGCTTATAATTGTGGTGCCGCCAGGTGAGCCCGTAACCATTTTTACTTTATTGTCTTTGAGTAAAATGGTCGGTGTCATGGAGCTCAGCATGCGCTTATGCGGTTGAATTTCGTTGGCTTTACCGCCCACCGCACCAAATACATTCATCACCCCAGGTTTGGCACTAAAATCATCCATTTCATCATTTAAAATAAAGCCAGCGCCCTCAACCACCACACCACTGCCAAACGGTAAATTTATGGTGGTGGTATTAGCCACCGCATTCCCTTGGCTATCGACAATTGAAAAATGCGTAGTTTGTTCACTTTCTTTTAAGCCAGGTTTTATCGCTTCACTGTTAGAAATAGCCGTTAACGAAATAGTTTCGCTGCGCTCTTTAAGGTAATTAATATCGGTAAGCGCTTTTACAGGCACATTAAAAAAGTCAGGATCACCTAAGTACTCGGCTCTATCAGCAAAAACCCGTTTACCTATTTCAGCTAGCAAATGAATATAGGCTGTGGAGTTATGTGCGATTGGTGTCGAAGGCTTGAGCAATTGGTACATATTAAGCCATTGTAATATAGCAATCCCGCCTGAGCTTGGTGGCGGCGAGGTTAAAACTTGGTAGCCATTCCAATTGGCTTTTATTGGTTGACGGGATTTAGCCGTGTAATTTTTTAAATCGTCTTCGGTAATGATGCCGCCATGCTGCAGCATAAACGTGCTAATAATTGCTGCCGTTTCGCCCTGATAAAAGCCGGCTTGCCCCTGATCGCGAATACGCTTTAAAGTAGCCGCAAGTTCTGGTTGCTTAAACACTTGATCAGCGGTTACCGCTGCAAAGTAATCGGAAAAATTGACCTTAATTTGCTCTTTTTGCAACAAATTAATATAGTTAGTTACTTGCTGCGCTAATTTAGGCGGCACCACAAAGCCCTGCTCAGCAAGTGTCACAGCTGGCTGCAGCAGTGTTTTCCAAGGTAAAGTGCCATGCTTTTTATGTGCCAGCCACATACCCGCAACGCTACCTGGCACACCACTGGCGTGAATACCATAAATTGACTTATTGGCTATCACCTCGCCCTGCTCGTTCAAATACATGTCTTTGTGGGCTGCACTAGGTGCTGTTTCTCGGTAATCGATAAAATCGCCTTGGCCGTCTTTATGAATTAACATAAAACCACCGCCGCCAATGTTACCCGCCTCAGGTAAGGTGACCGCCAGCACAAACTGCGCGGTTATTGCCGCATCAACCGCGTTGCCACCTTGCTCTAATATACGTTTCGCAGCGTGGGCACTAAACGTATCTGGCATAGCGACGGCGCTGTGCGAGGTAGGTTTAGCGGCAACACTAAATATACTTAGCTGTATTATTAATACGCTGCTGATCATTATTTTACTACGCGAAAAAAACAGGCCCATAGTGCATCCTTCATTTATTATAATTAAATTTATATGCTATTAATGCATAGTGCTTTAGCTATGGTCAAACTTTAAAAGATATTATTTTATAAGCCTTTTTGCGTACAATACGCTGGGCAACTCGCCATATTCATCCCATTCGCTGTAATGTTTAATGAGCTTCATCCCTAGCTTTTTCATCACCTTAATGGAGGCGGTATTATCTACCACAGCTTTGGCACTAATAACCTTGACGTGCGGTTGCTTTTCAAGCGCTAAGCAAATTGCCTGCGCGGCCTCACTGGCATACCCCTGTCCCCAACTAGCTTGTTTAAAGCGCCAGCCTATTTCAATATCGGTAAAGTTAGGGGTATCACTAAAAAACTGCATAGGCCTAACTAACACCCAGCCAATAAACGTATTCGTGTGTGTTTGTGTAACTTGCCAAAGCCCCCAGCCCTTTTCCTCGTTTCGATAAGCAAGCATGCGCGGCACACTGACATCTTTTATTTGCTCTAAGGTGCTTGGCACGCCTCGCGTTAAATAGTGCATTACAGCGGGGTCTTGGTCGAGCTCATACAGTTTTGGCCAATCATGTTGAGTCATTAATTTAAAATTTAATCGTTTTGTTACGGGTATGTTCATTTTCGTTACTTATAATAGTATTGATTTTTATTTTTCAGATGGAAGAGACAGATGAATAAATTAGCAGGTTTAGCATTATTAGGCACTTTAATTACATTAACCGCATGTGAAGATGCTAAAGAAGTAAAAGCAGAAGCTAAAGATGCCGGTGCACAAGTTAAGCAAGAGCTCGATAATGCTTGGGAAAAAGTAAAAGAAACAACCCATGAAATTAAACACGACGAGTCACTTAATGAGTTACTGCAGCAAAGTAAAGCGATGGGCCTAGACATGTACGATAACGGCAAAGAAGTGGCTGTTGATGCATGGATAAAAAGTAAAGAAGCCGCTGGTGAACTAACTGATAAAACTAAGCAAAAAGCGCGTGAAATCGCTGCAGAAATCGAGCAAGCACGTGAAGATCTTAACGAAGGTTAATTAAGCTCTGTTGTATTAGCTCAAAACCAATAAAAAAGGTAAGCCGCGGCTTACCTTTTTTGTGTTAACTCTCTTCGTGATAGCAGTTACAGTTCAAAATCTTTTTTGAATTTCAAGCCAAATTCACTGCGGTCATTACTGCGCATCACGCCAACAAATCCCGTTTGTTGTAAACGACCTACATCGTATACTTCGTTTAAGACGTTTTCACCATACAGGGTAATTTCCATATCGCCGTACGGGTTAGTGTACGAAATATTAAAGCCAACTAACTCACGAGAATCAATCGTTTCACTTTGGTTGTAAACAGACTGACCTTGCATTTCACTGCGGTATGAGTAATTTGCATTCAGCGCTACGGTGCCGCCATTACTTAAATCCATAAAGTAAGAAGGGGCAATCATCACAGTCCAACGTGGCGTAAGAGCAGGTGAGTCACCTTTACCAATGCCTTGTACGCCTTCGTCTACTTCGGTAATTTCTGAGTCTAAGTAACCCACTGCGCTGCGAATAGTAAAGTCGTCGGTAATAGCAACGGTTGTTTCAAGCTCAATACCTTGTGCTTTAGATTGACCGGCATTTTCTACAATCGTTACAAAGCCGCCACCCGATGTTGGATCAGAGAATGGTAATGCCAAATCGGTGTAATCGGTAACAAATACAGCCAACATCATAGATACATTGTCGTGTATTTGGCCTTTTAAGCCCATTTCGTAGTTAACCGCTTTGGTTTCATCAAAAGAAACAAACTGATCAGGGCCACCAAATGGACGCGGTGGGAAACCACCTGTTTGATAGCCTTTTTGAATTTGCGCATACACATTCATATTGTTACTAAGCTGGTATGATGTATTGATATCCCACGTCACAGCATCAAAGTCTGCTGACACATATTTAACCCCAGCAAACGTTGGGAAGATAGCATTCGCCTCTTTTTTATCTTTTGAGTAACGCAGACCACCGCCAATGCTTAAATCATCGGTTAAATCGTAGCTGGCATTAAAGTATGCGGCATACGAGTTGGTTTCTTGATTGATTTCGAACATGCCATAACCACCAAATGAATCGGTCTCGCCATCATTTAATTTGCCATTAGGGGTATTAAATGGGCTAAAGACAAACGGGCTTGAGTGGGTAAAGCCATCTTCATTAAAGAAGTATAAACCCGAAACAAAGTCCATATTGTCGTACGTGGCATTTAATTGCAGCTCAAATGAGTACTGATCGGCGCCACCGTTCTCAGGGAACTCCGATAAGTTAAGCGGTGATGCATCATCATCTAATCCGCCTTCGTATTCAGAGGTGCGGTAGCTTGAAATAAACTTAGTCGTATAGGTATCGTTTATTGCCCAATCAGCCGTTAGTGAGGTGCCCCAGCCTGAGTAAGAGGTCGATTCAATACCAGCAACCGTGGTCCCTAAATCATCAGGGTTTTCCGGAATTAAGTCTGGTGTTAATAATGGGAAATCACCATTAAACTCATTATTTGGATCCAGTGGCGCGGTAAGCTCAATGGTATAAGGCGACTGGCCCGATTCATTATCCACGCCGTCTAAAGAAAAAGTAAATGCCAAGTCACTGTTTGCTTGCCATTTAAGTGCAACACGGCCGCTAAACTCTTGTTCTTCACCAATTTCTTTTTCTGGATTGGTTAAATTAACCGCCGTACCCACACCGTCGCGCTGCTTATATGATGCGCTTGCCGACATGCTTACATCATCAGTTAATGAGTTATTAAAGTATATATCGCCAGCAATACGGCCACGGCTACCCATTTTAGCGGAAGTGGTAATAATACCCTCATCGCCCGGTTGCTTGGTAATAACATTAACCGCACCACCTAAGGTGTTACGCCCATATAAAGTGCCTTGTGGACCACGTAATACTTCAACACGCTCAACATTAGGTAATGATAAGTTAGAGCCCATTTGGCGACCAAGGTAAACCCCATCGAGGTATACACCCACACCAGGGTCGGTAGTAATAATGTGGTCTTGCAAACCAATACCACGAATAAATACCGAAGCATGGGCTGCGTTACCCACCCCATAACGGGTAATGTTTAAGTTAGGGACATATTTGCCAATATCTTCTAAATTACTCATATTGGCTTTATCAATTAGGTTAGCGCCTATTGACGTGATAGCCGTTGGAGATTCAAATAAACTTTCTGTGCGTTTACGAGCGGTTACTTCAATTTTTTCGAACGCGTCTTGCTTTGCGGTTGTTTTTGTTTCTTCTGCATAGGCTGCAGTGCTAAGTGCGCCAAGGATTGCTAAGCTTAACTGTGAGAGGTTGCGTAATTTCAAAAATAGTCTCCAAAGGTGTTGATTTAATTATGCGTTATATTTTTATCAAAATATAAACTGTAGGCATAAAAAAAGATGCGTTGTAGCACCTTTCCTCTGGATGTAAATTATATGATATAAATTGAGCAATATGTATCATTTTCTAAAATAATTACAAAAAAATTGCTGCTTATGCTATTTTTTCAGCACTCTAACAATGTTTATATTTGTTGCAACCTGTTGCTAAATATAACTAAACAGCTGCTTTGTTTAATTATTACTAAATACTTTTAATAAATATTCCAACTAATATTATTGCATCAACTACAATTAAAAGATTCAAAATATATAAGTTCAAGCCACATGGACGTATTTAACTCTTCATGCTAACAAATTAATACCATTAGCATTTAGTTATGTGGGTAAGATTTATGACTATACATTACGCAACGAAAGAGCCTCTGGCACCTTTCAATTCTCCTGAATATACGTCACTGTTCGGCATTACTAAACAACAAAATATACTGCTGGTAAACTATCAAGCACTGAATGCCATCACTAATTTTGAGCTTGTTCATCAATTTATGCTGAAAAATGGGCATAAAAGCCTAGTTATATTTGATGTACCAAAAGATAGTGATGTTATTCCACTAAAAGAGTGGCCTAACTTAAAAGGGCTATTTTATGAAGGCACAGACGACACCCTTTTTCATCAAGGACTTGAAGCGATAGACCAAGGTGAGCTGTGGTTTCCCCGTGCAGTTACTGACACTTGGATGAAACAAATACTGGCCAGCGAGCAGCAAACCACCCTGCAATCAAATAATTTAACCTGTAAAGAAATTAAAGTATTAAACCTGCTATGTTCAGGGCTGCATTCAAGTGCTATAGCCGACAAGCTCTTTATCAGCGAAGCCACGGTAAGAGTACATTTACACAAAGTGTATCAAAAAATTGCAGTGAAAAATAAACAGCAAGCCCTAGAGTGGTGCAAAAATAATTTAAGTAAAATTAATAGCTAATTAGTCTAATCTTGGCATAAAGATTTCAACTTCCTCTGCTGAAAATTGTTTGATTACAACTTTCTCAACGTGTTAAACACGCGTGTTCAACCATGAAATGTTTATAGAGTTCGCACAGACATTTCATTGCCTGTTACTTTCCTACCTCAAATGGTCGATGCTGACTGCAGCGCAATAGGCGTTAATGTGGTTAAGGCATATCCTCTTTTTGCAGCAAAAGGTACTCAATTCGCGACTAAGTAGTGGCTGACAACAGCACGTTTTGCAAGCGATTTTGCATTGAGACTATGCCAACAATTAACCCGATAAGTGCCCTGCACTTCAATTAAAAAAGGAACAATCATGCGTGAAGCAGTTATAGTCTCTACCGCCAGAACTCCCATGGGCAAAGCCTTTCGTGGTGCCTTTAACGATACCGAAGCGCCCGCATTGTCAGGTCATGCAGTGGAGCAAGCCGTGAAGCGTGCAGGTATTGATGGCGCTGAAGTTGATGATGTAATTATTGGTTGTGCCGCACAGCAAGGCACGCAAGGCTATAACCTAGGGCGTTTAACCGCTACCGCTGCAGGTTTGCCTAATAGTGTGCCTGGAATGACGCTCGATCGTCAGTGTTCGTCGGGCTTAATGAGCATTGGCTTTGCGGCGCAAAATATTATGCTTGGCAGTATGAGTACCGTGGTGGCCGGCGGTGTTGAGTCTATTTCTATGGTGCAAAACAAGCATAAAAATACCTACCGTAATATCTCTAAAAAAGTGCTGTCGCATTCTGAGCATGCGTATATGCAGATGATCGAAACGGCTGAAGTAGTTGCTAAGCGCTATAATATTTCACGTTTAGCGCAAGATGAATACAGCCTGCAATCGCAGCAACGTATTGCAACTGCACAGCAAAATGGCTTATTTGATGATGAAATTGTACCTATGGCATCCACTAAATCGGTATTTAATCGCGACACCAAAGAAGTCACTTTTGAAGAGGTGTTGCTCGCTAAAGATGAAGGTAATCGCCCTTCTACAACCCTTGAAAGCCTACAAAGTTTAGCGCCGGTGTGGAAAGATGGTGGCGTTATTTCACAAGGTGAATTTATTACCGCCGGTAATGCCAGCCAGCTATCTGACGGCGCATCGGCGTGTGTGGTGATGGACGCGCAACTCGCAGCGCAAAAAGGCTTAGCCCCAATGGGGGTATTTCGTGGCATGGCTGTGGCCGGTTGTGAACCCGACGAAATGGGCATTGGCCCTGTGTATGCTATTCCTAAGCTGTTAAAACAACATGGTTTATCAATAGATGATATTGGTTTATGGGAAATTAACGAAGCGTTTGCCTGTCAGCTTATTTATTCGCGCGACTACCTCGGCATCGATAACAATAAACTGAACGTGAATGGCGGCGCGATTGCCATTGGTCACCCCTTTGGTATGAGTGGTGCACGTATGGTCGGGCATGCCCTGATTGAAGGTAAACGTCGCGGTGTTAAATACGTAGTGGTCAGTATGTGTATTGGCGGCGGCATGGGCGCGGCGGGTTTATTTGAAGTGTGCCTATAAGGCAAGGTAGCGTTTAAGCGTTTGGTATCATTTATACAAGGAAATTTTAATGTCTATACTCGATAAGTTTCGCCTCGATGGCCAAGTCGCCATTGTGACCGGCTCTGGGCGCGGCATTGGTGCGGCTATTGCGCTGGCACTGGCCGATGCCGGTGCCGATATTGTCGTCACAGCCAGAACCGCAGCCGACATTGAACACACCGCAGAGCAAATACGCCAACGTGGCAAACGCGCATTGGTCGTCGCCTGCGATGTACTCGATGAGCAACATCGTCAGTCTTTGGTTGATAAAACGATTGCGCATTTTGGCCGTCTCGATATTTTAGTCAATAATGTCGGCGGCTCCGGTGCCATAAAACCCACCTTAACCAGCACTGCGGCAGAGTTAGAAAACTGCTTTAGGCTTAATACCGCTACCGCGTTTGACTTATCGCGTATTAGTGCGCCGCAGATGGTAAAAACCAGCGGCCAAGGCAGTATTGTTAATATTTCGTCGGTGGCGGGAGAATTAGCGCAGCCGGGGTTTATTAGCTATGGCATTGCCAAAGCGGCATTAAACTTTATGACGTTAAATTTGGCACAAGATTTTGCTCCTAAAATACGCGTCAATGCAATTAGTGTGGGCTCTACCCTTACCGATGCGCTAAAAGGCGTGATGAATGATGAAGTAGAGCATGCCATAGTTAGCCGTACGCCAATGAACCGTTTAGGCCAGCCTGAAGATGTTGCAGCTTGCGCACTGTTTTTAGCCTCGCCTGCAGCCAGTTACATTACCGGTGAAATTTTTGGCGTTAACGGTGGCCTCACCGATGCCCCTATGCCTATGCCACGCAGTCAATTTTAACTTCCCCTTATTTACCCTTAATTTACCCCTCATGAAAAGCCCGCTTAATAAGCGGGCTTAGATTAACAATCGCGATGAGACTAGCTGTGTTATGCGGTTATTTTTGGCTCTTTCGGCATACCTAAGCCACGCTCGGCAATAATATTACGCTGTATCTCGTTGGTGCCGCCGTAAATGGTATCTGAGCGTACAAACAAATACATAGCCTGCAAACGGGTTAACGTATAAGGGGCTGACTCCAGTATTTCGGCTTCGGGGCCCAATACATCCATTGCCAACTCTCCTAAGTCACGGTGCCAGGTAGCCCAGTATAACTTGTAGATCAACGCTTCTTTTTGTAAGCCCCCCTCGCCGTTATCCGACAGCATTCGCATACTGTTATAACGCATTATTTTCAGCCCGATATGCGCATCGGCAATGCGCTGGCGAATCGTTGGGTTTTGGTGTTTACCATTGGCTTTGGCAATATCAATTATTTGATTAAGCTCATTTTGAAACTGCATTTGTTGCCCTAAGGTCGACACACCGCGCTCAAAATTAAGCAAGCCCATGGCAATCGCCCACCCTTCACCGGGTTGACCGACAATGTCGTCGGCATCACACTCTGCAGCATCAAAAAACACTTCATTAAACTCTGCAGTGCCGGTGAGCTGTTTGATGCCACGCACTTCAATGCCGGGCTGATCCATTTTCATTAAGAAAAAACCTAACCCCTTGTGGGCGCTAGAATTTGGATTGGTACGGGCAATCACAAAGATGTATTCTGATTCATGTGCAAGCGAAGTCCATACTTTTTGCCCACTAATAATCCACTTACCTTTGGCCTCATCAAAATGCGCCTTAGTATTAACATTGGCTAGATCAGAGCCTGCGCCGGGCTCTGAATACCCTTGACACCATAAATCGGTACCCGCAGCAATACCCGGTAAGTACTTTTGTTTTTGCGCTTCGCTACCAAATGCAATTAACGTAGGGCCTGCGAGCCCTTCACCTATATGGCCCACTCGCCCTGGCGCGCCGGCCCGCGCATATTCTTCATTAAAAATAACTTGCTGTTCAATCGAGCAGCCGCGACCGCCGTACTCTTTTGGCCAGCCAATACAGGTCCAACCGCCTTGCGCGAGTTTTTGCTCCCACTTTTTGCGCTGCAACGGAAACATATGTTCATCCCCTGGGCCGCCACGAAACTTCAGTTGCGCAAATTCTCCCACCAGGTTTTCACGGAGCCAAAGTGCAACTTCGGCGCGAAACTTTTCATCTTCAGCACTAAAACTTAATTTCATCTGTTGTCCTTTTTTAGTAGCCGGTTAATCTAATAACAGCGTTGCAACGTGCTCACGGTGATACGCTGCATCACCGAACAATAACTCAGACGACTTGGCTCGCTTAAAATATAAGTGCACGTCATATTCCCACGTAAAACCAACCCCGCCATGCAGCTGCAGTGCCGTTGCCGCGTTTTTAAAGTAACCCTCTGAGCAGTATGCTTTGGCGACGCTGGCCGCTTCGCTTAACTCCCCCGCTAACACGCCATCGCTGAGCGCTTCATCTGCCACACATGCGGCATAATACGCAGCAGAGCGGGCCACTTCGGTGCGCAACATCATATCGGCGGCTTGGTGTTTAACTGCTTGAAAGCCCGCAATGGGCCGGCCAAACTGCACGCGCTCTTTGCTGTACTCAACGGTTAAATCTAATACTTGTTGTGAGCCCCCCACTTGCTCGGCGGCAATCGCTACCGTGGCAAGCTGTAACACTTTATTAAGGTGTGGCCAAGCGGTGTGTGCCTCGCCCATTAATTGGCTGCGACTAACACGCACATTATCAAACACAATTTCGGCCTGCTTACGCGTTTGATCCATGGTTGGTAACCAACTGCGCGTTACTCCCGCGGTGTCAGCGTCAATGGCAAATAAGCTAATTCCTTGCTCACCGCGACTGCCCTCACTGCGTGCGGCTACAATCAGTAATTGCGCTGTATGGCCGTCAAGTACATAACGGTAAGTGCCATTAAGCACATAGTCATCGCCTTGCTCTGTTGCAACCCCTTGCACTGCTGTAGCATCCCATTGGCCATTGTTACCGGTGTAAGCCAATGTTGCCGTTAAGCGACCTTCACATATTTGCGTTAAATAGTGCTGTTTTTGCGCATCATTGCCGGCAATGATTAATGCATTAGTGGCTAAACACACCGTTGAAAAAAAACGGCGAACATAATAAGTAACGCCCCATTTGCTCAAGCATCACCACTAAATCAACATAGCCTAGGCCCATGCCGCCATACTCTTCGGGTATATGAATTGCCTGCCAATACATTTCTTCGCAAATACGTTGCCATACTTGAGGATCAAAGCCTTGCTCTGTGTCCATCGCGCTGCGTATGGCAGGCGATGACGACACTTCGGCTAAGAAGGCTTGTGCCGTATCGCGGATCATTTTTTGTTCTTCGGTAAATGAAAATTCCAAATTTTTGCTCCTTCCTACACTCGTTTATGGTTACAAGAAATGCTTGATCAGCTCAGCTTTAACCACTTTGTTTGAAGCATTTACTGGCATTACGTCAATGACTTTAATTTGTCTGGGAACACGGTAATTAGCCATGCGTTCTCGGCACCAACTGATAAGTGTTGGCTCATCAAGGGCCGCCGCCGCTCTTAACGTAATAAAGGCGCAGCCTACCTCGCCCATACGCTCATCTTTTACGCCCACCACGGCCGCTTGTGCAATCGCTGGGTGCTCTATAAGCACCGCTTCTATTTCGGCCGGATAGCAATTAAAGCCACCGGAAATGTACATGTCTTTGAGCCTACCAGTAATCGTTACATAGCCCTGCTCATCTAAGTGACCCACATCGCCGGTGTGCAGCCAATGATCTTGATCAATCGCTTCGGCGGTGGCTTGGGGTTGCTCAAAATAGCCTTTCATAACATGAAAACCACGAATACAAATTTCCCCGGTTTTATTTGCACCGAGAATATCGCCCTGCTCAGACATAATGGCTATTTCGGTGCCAGCAATAGCACGGCCACTGCTGCTGGCAATGGTATTAACGTCGGTGTCGGTATCACAAATACTGGCCAAACCACCGCACTCAGTTAACCCGTACGCCGTAGTCACGACTTTGAAGCCCAGCAGTTCGCGCATCCGCTCAATTAAAATAGGCGGCACGGTTGCAGCGCCGGTCACGGCAATCCGTAAACTGCTTAAATTGGCCTCACTCAACCTTGGATGCGACAGTAATGATAAATACAAGGTAGGTGGCCCAGGTAATACCGTGACTTTGTCTTTGCTAATACGGGCAAGTACTGCATCGGCATCAAATACCGCTTGCGGTAAAATGGTTGCCCCCGCTAATAAACAACTCACCCAACCGGCTTTGTAGCCAAAGGCATGAAAAAATGGATTGACCACTAAATAGCGATCCCCCGGGACGATACCTAAGGTATTTACAAACACGCTAAAGGCTTGAATAATGGCCCCATGGCGGCTCATCACCCCTTTGGGTTTGCCGGTGGTGCCGGAAGTAAACATCAGATCAGATACGTTATCTGCGCCAATACTCTGGGCTATTTCACGGGCACTGCGCTCATCTACTGTGTCTTTTCGTGCTAAAAAGTGTTGCCAGTCACAGCATAGCTCAAGGGCTTGCCCTTGGCGTGGGGTTAAGGTCACAATCGACAGCTGCTGCGCAGTAAATAACTTTGCTAATTCGCCAGGGTAATCACAGTTAAGAAAATCGCCCACACTAAACAGTAATTTTGCGCCGCTGCGATTAATAATTTCTGCCGCCTCTACCGCTTTCATGCGGGTATTTATCGGCACTAATACCGCACCGGCCATTTGCAGACCAATTGCCGCCAGTACCCAGCGCGCTGAATTAGCCCCCCAAATAGCCACGCGATCGCCCGGCTTAATACCCGATGCAATTAAGGCACGGCTGACATTTAAACTTGCCGTGGGTAACGCTTGATAACTTATTTGTAATTCGCCATCTTCAATGGCAGCCAACTCCCCATAGCGTTTAGCTGCAGCAAACACTAATTTAGGAATGCTATCTACTGCACTGCTGATAGCGGGCTCTACGGTGTTATTGGTGATCATATGCAATTCTCTAGTCATTATTCTGGGTAGCACGATTAGCACTAATATGGTTTGCCGCCACATAACCAAAGGTCATCGCCGGCCCTATGGTTGCCCCCGCACCTGGGTAACTGGTGCCCATGACTGATGATGAGCTATTACCAATGGCATAAAGCCCTGCAATCGGCTCGCCCGATGGACGCACCACTTGAGCATGCTCGTTGGTCAGTAAGCCCCCTTTGGTGCCAATATCACCCGGGTGAATTTTTAACGCGTAATACGGGCCTGTTGTCAGCGGAGCTAAACAAGGATTCGGCGTTACTTTGGGGTCACCGTAGTAACGGTCAAACACATTACCGCCACGGTCAAAGTCTTCATCAACGCCGGTGGCAGCGTAGTGGTTTATTTTTTCAACTGTTTGCGCTAATCCGGCCGCATCCACATTAATTAATGTTGCCAACTCGGCTAAGCTATCTGCTTTAAAATACACCGAGCCCAACCACGCTTTAGGCGCTCTGCTATCGGGCATAATTTTGCCCGGCATTAATGGTCCCATGGCATATTCATGGCGAAAATGACCATCAAACACCACCCACGCCGGAATAGAATTGCCCATTTTTTGATGATTACGGTACATCGCATCACCAAACTCTAAATACGGAGCCGCTTCATTAAAAAAGCGTTGCCCTGCGCCATCTACCACTATGGCTCCAGGAAAAGCACGTTCGGCAAATAAACCACGTGCGTTCTGCTCTTTGGGCACCTTTAAGGTGGGCGTCCACCAGCACCAATCGAGTAAATCGGTGGCAGCACCTATTTTTTGCCCGGCTTCTAATGCCGCCCCGGTGTTGCCACCTTTAGGCGTCGCACTCCAACTTTGTTGCGTAGGTGCGGGTAAATACTTATCGCGCAGTGCTTGATTTTGCTCAAAGCCGCCGCTGCCCATAATCACGCCATGGCGAGCATGTAAGGTAAGCTCTTTGCCATCACGCAGCACTTTAATACCGCAAACTTTATCGTTATCAATAACAAAATCGGTAAATTCAGTGTTACGCCACAGGGGAATATTGCGATCGCATAATGAATGGCGCAGTGCGGCGACCAAACTAGCGCCCAGCCCGGCTCTGCGATCTCGGCGCCCTTTTTTACGTTGTTTAAAGTCGAACTTGTAACGTAACATGATGCCAATCATCATCAGCATCCAACCGCGCTCTTTAGCCACTACCTTGTGGGCTTGACGTGCAGTCCACGACATTTTACCCATAAGCAGAGCATTTCCAGCAGCCGGCATTTGGTTATCCATTTCATCGCCTAACCCTGTGGTATCAAATAATTCCGGATCCATACTGCGCCCGCCCGGTAAAGAGCCTTCGAGGTGCTGGTAGTAATCAGGGTATTTATCGGCAACGGCAAATTTTACGCGGCTATTGGCTTGCAATTCTCGCAGCATTTTCGGCGCATTATCTAAGTAGGCACGAATACGGGGTTCAGCAACGCTGCCTTGGCTGGCCGCTTTAATATAACTCAGTGCAGCGTCATAACTGTCCTTACCGCCCAGCGCACGAAACTCATCGTTATTGGGGATCCAGATCCCACCTCCTGATATTGCCGAGGTGCCGCCGTATTTATCGCTTTTTTCAACAATAACGACTGAGTTCTCCTGATCGGCGGCAAACAACGCAGCCGTCATTGCGCCTGCGCCCGACCCGACAACAATTACATCGTAATTCTTTTCAATATCATTGGCTGTGGTCATCTACCTTCTCCTGTTAAATTATTTTTATGCACTCATGACTACGCTGCGCTTTATTAGCTTTATTAGCGGCAACTATCATTTATTGATAAAGTTTTGTTTTTAATTTGTTTCTTAAGAGCTTACCGGCTGGATTACGAGGCAACTTATCGGCCATAAGGTGAATTTTTTGCGGTACTTTATATTTAGCCAATCGCTGTGCGACGTGGGCAAGCAGCTCAGCTTCGGTTACCGGCTCCCCATCTAAAGGGCACACCACTGCAACCACGGCTTCACCGGTTTCTTCATCTGGGATGCCAAATACCGCCACTTCTGCCACGCTGCTATGATCCAATAAGCACGATTCAACTTCTGCAGCCGGAATATTTTCACCGGCGCGGTTAATCACATCTTTAATGCGGTCAACAATAAACAAAAAGCCCGCATCATCGATATAGCCTAAATCGCCGGTATGTAGCCAGCCGGCTCGGATCGTATCGCGGGTCGCGGCGGGGTCGCCAACATACTGATCCATAATAGTAATACCGCGCATACAGACTTCGCCTACGCTATTAGTGGGTAGCGACTGGCCATCGGCGGCACAAATGCGCACTTGCATTATGGGCGAAATAAGCCCAGAGCTTTTTGGCTGATGACGAAATAAGTCGCCCGAAGCTGCCGCCCCCACGCCATTGGTTTCGGTCATACCAAAGCCAATACCTATCATTTGCTGGGGTAAGCTGGTTAGTGCTTGGTCAATTAAATTTGCCGGTAACCCTGCGCCGCCAAAGCCTAAGCCGCTAAAAGAAGCCATCACCTCATCACTATGAAAGCTTGGCTCGCGTAATAACTGCATCACCATAGAGGGCGCACCATTAAACTGTGTTACTTGCTCTTTTTTAATCAGTTCTATTGCCTCTAGCGGGTCCCACTTATGAGTAAACACTAAACGGCGTCCACCGCGTAATGCCGACAATAGCTGCGCATGCAAACCACTAACATGAAATAACGGCACTGCCGTTAAAATGGTCGGTAGCAAGCCTTTTTCCATGATCAGCGCTAATGCTTGCGGTGAGGTCATGGCCGATATCGCACTTATAAAGTCAATGTTATACAGCGCCTGACACACCGCTATATGGCTTGATTCGACCGCCTTAGCAACACTGGTCGCGCCGGAGGTAAACAGCACTAAAGCCGCATCGGTGGCATTTATATTGGGTGGCTCAATGGGTTTGGCTTGCTGATTAAGCGCCCGTGAAAAGTCTGTTGCGGCAGCTGACTGCGTAAAATCTACAGCCGCATCGTTAAGCACTAAGCTTTCGCCCTGCCAGGCATTGTCTTGGTTAATGCGTTGCCAGCGTGGGCCATCACAAATTAATAATTTAGGCGCGATGGTATTGAGTGCACTGTGCAACTCTTGCTGCATGCCAAAGCTATTTAATGGTGCAGGTACTGCTCCAATGAGCGCTATGGCACAAAAAGCGATAACCCACTCTGGGCGGTTGCGCATGGCAATGGCAACACGGTCACCTTGCTTTATGCCATGTTGCTGTAAGTAGCTGGCAACATTATCAACCAGCTGAAAAAACTGCTTATAACTGTAACGCTGTTGTTGATACACTAAAAATATTTGCTCATCGGCGCGCCGTGCATCATTAATAACCTGCGCTAAATTAACAGGGGCGTTGCAATACAACTGATAACTTTGTCCATTAATTTGTTGTTGCGTTATTTCAAACGGTGCACCTGGCGCCATTAACTGTGCTTGAGTTGTCTTCACTAAATTAAATAAACTCATAATGTATTCTCAGCTGTGAGTGGGCTACGGCTAGCTGAATAACAATTAACCCCTGAGTCAGTTTTACGCTGACAGAGTAATTCGTTGTTACTTTCTAACCAGTTCAAATGCGCTAAGGTTTCGCCCAGCGCCATCATGCTGTCTATCGGCGAAAGTGAGCGCTTAAATAACTGTTTCATTGCCTGATAAGCATTAAATTCTGCGCCGCGTTGTGCAAACGCTCTTAATATATCGAGCTGCTGGCAATGATGCTCAAGCAACTGTTGGGTGCGCAACTGCAGGTGGCGAAATACCGGGCCATGGGCGGGTAATACTAAGGTGTCTGGATCAAGGGTTTGGAGTTTTTCCAGTGAACGCAACCAGTTTTTTAACGGCTGTCCTTGCGGCTCTAATTCAGACACTAACACGTTGGAGCTAATATGCGGCAAGACTTGATCGCCTGCTATTAACAGTTTATCAGCGGCGCAATACAAACAGGCATGTTCAGGAGAATGCCCCTCTCCGATAATTATTTGCCAGCGGCGCTTACCAATGCTGAGCACATCCCCTTCGCGCAAGCGATTAAATGACGGCGGGCTAAATTTTATAAACGGATCGTTGCGGCAAATTTTTATAATTACCTCTAGCTCTTCGCGCGGTAATCCAGCTCGGTGATAAAAATCTAATTGATTGTCACCGCCTAACGCGGCGGCATTATTGCTTAAGGTTTTTAGCGTATAAAACTCACCATGCGTCATATACAGCGGCACATTAAAGGTGGCCATTAACCAACTTGCTAAGCTGCTATGGTCATAGTGAAAATGGGTGCAAATCACCCCTTTTACAGCTTTATTGTTACAATATTGTTTTATTACTGTTAACCATAGCTGCTGTGTTATATCGTTATTCAGCCCGGTATCAACTATGTACCAACCATCATGATCTTCGAGTAAATAAAGATTGATATGATCCAGCGACATCGGCATTGGCATACGAAGCCATAATAGTCCTTCAGCAACTTGCACTACCGAGCCATCGGCCTTTGGTGGGGTTAGTGGATACTCTAACAGGCGATGCTGCTGATGGCCTTGCGATTGTTTGGCTAAAATCATCGATTTCATTATCTCTCCAAAAGTAAGTGAGCAGCGCGTATATTTTTTCCTTAGCTTAATAAGAAGCCATTTAGCAATTATGTAATACGTCCAAAAGGACGATGCTGAAAATATTAGCAAAGTTAAGGTAGGCTAAAACAACATCAAAAAGAGAGTGCAATAAATGCAAGTAGGTCAAAGTTCATTAAGCGCAGGTCGGACTCGTCTGACGCTATTATTGCTTTCTATTATCTACGTTTTTTCGTATATCGATCGTAACCTTATTGCTATTGTTATTGAGCCAATTAAGCAAGAGTTTGGCGTATCGGATACGGTTATGGGCGCCGTGAGCGGCTTAGCGTTTGCTGTTTTATATTCGGCAATGAGCTTTCCAATTAGTCGTATGGCAGACAGGGGCACCGACCGTAAAAACATTATTGCAGTGTGCTGTGGGCTGTGGAGCCTTGCCACTATGGCCAGTGGTGTTGTTACCCAATTTTGGCAGTTTGTGGTTGCACGAATGACCGTAGCCATTGGTGAAGCCGGTGGCACATCACCGTCTATTTCTATGGTCTCTGACTTATACCCGCCTCATCGCCGTTCATTTGCTATTAGCTTATATATGCTCGGTCCGCATATTGGCTTATTGGCCGCAATGGCCTTAGGCGGCTGGATAGCACAAGAGCACGGCTGGCGTGCGGTATTTATCTTTTTTGGCATTCCTGGGATGTTACTGGCATTACTACTTTATCTGTTTGCTAGAGACCCAGGACTAGGAGTTTACGATACTGAAGTGGAACGTAATATTCGTGCCCAACCACAGGAAAAATTCTTTTTAGCGGTACGCGACATAATAAAAATAAAAGGTTTCTTGCTTGTATGTATGGGCACAGCCATTGCAGGCATGGTTGGTTATGGCTATGCCATTTGGGCGCCTACTTTTATGGTACGAAATTATGGCATGTCGCTTTCACACGCCGGGCTTACCTTTGGTATCGCCAGTGGCGTATTTGCAGCGGCAGGCTCAATGTTTAGTGGTTATTACTGCGATAAACTCAGTCAAAAAGATAGCCGTTGGCAGTTACGTATGCCGGCACTTGGAGTATTTATTAGCATTCCATTTGGGCTTGCTTTTTTACTCTGGCCGGCAGAGTCTGTTTGGCTATTAGGCAGCCTTAAAATACCGCATGCCATTGTATTTGCAGCTGGCTTTAGTTTCTTTAATAGTTGGTGGCCTACCCTCGCTTTCGCAGCTGTGAGCCACTTAGTAAACAGCTTTCAACGCGCCACCAGCATTGCCATGCTCAGTTTATTTTTAACCTTCTTTGGGGCGGGAGTGGGTCCTATGCTGACCGGTACTTTAAGTGATTTATTTTCAGTTGCTGACGCAGGTGAAGGGCTTAAGCCGGCCATCGCGGTAATGATTACGCTATCACTGATATCTGTATGGTTTTATTACAAAGCCATAGGCCCTTATCAGCAACGTATCACGAGTAAAGTCAGTGACAATGATAAAACAGCGCAATCTTTTTCTAACAACGTAGATTGCAGCTTTGATAAAAACGCAAATACATCTACTAGCTAAATATAAAAAAGGAAGACGACTTATGGCCACTACACAAGATTATCGCCTCGGCGATTTTACATTCCCACGAGGTTGGTTCATGATAGCCACGGCCGAGGAGATCAATACTCACAAGCCGCTAGCCGTGCGATTTTTTGGTCGCGATTTTGCTCTTTATCGTGGTAGAGCAACAGGTCGCGTGGTGTTACTTGATGCCTATTGCCCACATATGAAAACGCATTTAGCCGCCGATAATGACACCTCTTACGTTATTATTGATGGCGGGGGTACTAACATTGAAGGCGACAGTATTCGTTGTCCTTATCATGCATGGCGCTTTGGCCCTGATGGCCAATGTGATGATATTCCTTACCACGACGGCCCTATTCCAAAAACAGCCTGTATTAAAGCCTGGCCGGTGGCCGAAAGCATGGGCGCAATTTGGATATGGCACGACCCTGAAAATGGCGATCCTGAGTGGGATCACCCAAGTTTGCCGCAATGGGATGATAAGTCTTGGGTACAATGGCGCTTTGACGATTTAGGTATTCTTGAGCAACATCCACAAGAAGTGATTGATAACATTTGTGACTATAGCCATTTAGCCCCTATTCACGGCTCCACCGTGCAGCGTTACGAAAATGAATTTGCGGGCCATGAAGCGATTCAGCGTCAATGTGGTCCACACCGTACTTTAGTCGGCGAAGATGGAGCAAGCCCAGTATTGCACACAATTACTAAATACCACGGTCCAGGTGTATTAATTTCACACTTAACTGGGTATTACGAGTCTTATTTAATGATCACTCACACCCCAGTAGAAGATGGCTCGATACGGGTTTGGCATGCGTTATTAGTGAAGTCTCCAGGTGGTAACGAGGTTGCGACCATAGAAGATGAAGTGGCTGCGCGTCAATTCCAAGACGCCAGTAAGTTTGCCTTTATGCAAGACTTCCAAGTGTGGACCAATAAAGCGCCGTGTTTTAACGGCTTGTTTTTACCCAGTGACGGCCCGTTCATGAAGGCGCGTATTTGGTATAAGCAGTTCTTTAACCCAAGAGCGCGTAAAGAAGAGTTCCAAAGCAAGGTAAACGGCGTGTATGTACCTAAAGGCACGGTAGCGTACAGCCAAGACTAATTTAGTTACAAATGATTTTTAGCTAAATTATAACTACAAAAAGAGCCGCAACTTAATAAGGTGCGGCTCTTTTTAGTTGTACGCGTTATTAAAATGCGTAGCTTATTTCTGCGCCATACGTTACCGGATCGCCATAGTAATTTAAACCACCAATAAACACTCCAGAGGCATCACCCAGCGGCACACCATTGATGCGGTATTCTTCATCGGTAATATTTTTACCCCAAATCGAGGCACTAAAGTCGCTACCAGCGATTCTTTTTAAAGACACACGGGCATTCAGTAAATTGTATTTTTCAATACGGGTATATTGCGCTGACGGTTGATTATGAAACGCAAAGTGGTCATCTACAAAGCTGTAATCGGCGCCAGCGCTAAACTCGCCAAGCGCTGTATCGCTAATATAATTGAGTCCTAACGACCATTTATTTTTTGGGCTGTAGGGAAATTCCGCGCTATTGGTGACATCGTTCGCCTCCCCAGTGTACACATCGTACGTAATAAACTTATCGTACTTAGGATCTAACAAACCATAGTTAAAGTTCAGCGTTAAATCGTCGCTTAATGCCGCCACCAATTCAAACTCTAAACCAGCTACTTTTGCCGCACCGGCGTTTTGAATATCTGAGTACGCCCCTAGGTATTCCGACATTTGCATATTGGTAATGTCGTTATAAAACACCGCAATATTGGCTTGAATACGTTGCTCTAACCAGCGCGATTTAAGCCCCCATTCATAGGCAATTACTTCTTCAGGGGCATAGGGTTTTACTGCTAAGGCTTGTGTGGCCGCTTCACCATTAAAGCCCCCGGCTTTCCACCCTTGTGACACTTTTACATAACTGTGAATATTATCGGCTAGTTCATAATTAAGCGATGCCATGGCCGAGGTGTTATTCCAGGTATCACTGGCGGTGGTGTATGGCAGCGGGAAAAAATAGGCAAAGCTAAAATCATCGGGATGCTCTATATAAAACGACTTTTCTTCGGTAGTCCAGCGCAGCCCCCCCGCAAGCATTAGCTTATCACTCAGGCGGTATTCTACATTACCATAAGCGGCCACTGAGGTAGACTCAACTCCATAATAGTTATTTACCGTACCAAAACCCAACACATACGGGTTATTAACATCGGACTCTTCTTTAAAATAAAACAACCCCGCAACGTAAGTTAAATTATCACTATCACCAATAAACTGTAGCTCTTGTGACAGTTGCTGATGATCTACATGGCGGTAAGTGTGAAAGCCTAAAAAGTCAGCACCGTCATAGTCGTTGCCATCGTTGTAGTCTATTTCACGCACAGCGGTAATTGACTTAATGGTTAAGTTATTACTTTGTTGCCAGCTTATGGTTAACGCGTGACCGGAGCTTTTTGAACGGTCATAAATCGCGCCATCCAACGCGCCACTTTCTTGGCGATGTTTGGTGTCTTCGGGCATCACCGCGGCAACATACACTTGCCCTAATGGCGGGGTATTATTTTTATCGCTGCTGTCGTAGGTATAGTAAAACTCTAAGTTATCACTGTATTCATACAAAGCACCAAAGCGCAATGAGGTGGAATCAAGCTCTTTAAATTTGCTAATTTCTGAGTTGACAGCCAGGTTATCGTAAAAACCGTCGCGCTGTTTTTTATTGGCGGTAAAGTTAAAACTCAGTTTATCGTTAATTTGTGCCGAGTCTGCCGTCACATAAAAATCTTTTAAGCCATAATTACCCGTGCCAAGGCGTACTTCGCCAGTAAACTCGCCGCTGGGCTTACGGGTCACTATGTTAAGCGCACCACCAATGGTGTTTTTTCCATACAATGTTCCTTGTGGGCCGCGTAATACCTCAACGCGGTCAATCGCGGCGACATCAAATAAGCCCCCCACATTTTTGGATACAAAGACGCCGTCGACATACACGCCGGTTGTGGGCTCCCAGGTCACCGCAGGATTAATTGTAACCGAGCCACGAATAGCAATGGTCGCACCGGTACTGCCACCTGGGGTTTCTGAAATTTGCATATTCGGGGTATACACACTGAGATCTTCAACATCGGTAATGCCTTTATCGGCCAGTGCCTGCGAGTTAAACACCGTTACTGCGGTCGGTAACTCTTGTAAGTTTTGCACTCGTTTTTGCGCGGTGACTTGGATCACTTCCAAGCCTTCCTTTTTCGCGCTGGGTGCTTGGGCTGCGGCAGCCGTATTTGCCATGCTAATTAGGGCTAACGCAATGGCTGCATGGAGTGGTTTTTTATTTATATTCACGGTCTGATCCTTGTTTTAAATGACACGCGCGTCACAATAACTAACGGCAAGTTCGCCGCTTAACACGTGTTCAACAGTTAACGAATTTAGCTGAGACTGTTACAAAATTGGCTTGCTGCATCGCGAGTTCATTGGCTCAACAGCCACAATAAATGTACAATTTTTATCCTCGCACACTCTGCTAAAAACTAAATAGTCCGCATGAACGATGGTTGAAAATAAGGCGTAATAACAATGGCTAAAAGGAAGGATCTGAAGAAAAAATGAGCACTGCAGCCAATAAACGGCAGTGCCAGCCTAGGAAGCTAGTCGGCGGTAACTTGTGCCGCCATCATCTCTTTAAACTGCGCATGGTGTGGTGGTAATAAGCCCCATTCACCTCGTGGGTCGTGTTCTGGGGCAACAAACACCGTACGTTGATGACTAAACGCTAAAAAGCCTTCACGACCATGATAATGCCCCATACCCGACGCGCCCACGCCACCAAAAGGTGCATCGTGCAGCGCCGCATGCATTAAGCAATCATTTACCGACACGCCCCCTGAGCTAGTATTCGCCAGTAGCTGTTTAAGCTCGTCTGGCTGTTCGCCAAAATAGTACAGCGCTAACGGTTTAGCACGGCTATTGATATCGCTAATCACCTGCTCAAGCTCATCGTAAGGCAGCAAAACCAGTGCCGGGCCAAAAATTTCGTGCTGCATTATATGCGCATCCTTATTCGGCGCTATCACCAATTGCAGCGGTAAGCGTTTATCTGCTGCCACTAATGCCGCAAGACTGGTAACCTCATGGCTACTGCGCACGTCGTAACCGGCTGTTCGTGCCTGCTCAACTAAATCAACCACGCGCTGACTGTGCTGGCGGTTAACACTGGGTACAAAATCGGGGTTATCGGTTATTTGCGGATAAAACTGGCGAAAGCTCTCCAGCAAACGCGTTGCTGCTTGGTCTAATTTATTTCGTGGCACATAAACAATGTCGGGACTAACGCACAACTGGCCACCATTATTGCTTTTTGCCAAAGCTATTCGTTTGCAGCTTTCGGCTAAATCGGCACTCTCACTCAGTACTACCGGTGACTTACCGCCAAGCTCAAGGGTTACTGGTACTAAGTTTTCAGCCGCTGCCGCCATGATTTTTTTACCCACCTCGGTACTGCCGGTAAAAACTAAGTGATCAAACGCCAGTGCACTAAATGCAGCGCCCACATCTGCCCCACCGGTAACCACACTGACGAGTAACGGGTCGATGTGTTTGGCAAATAATTCGGCGACTAACGCCGCGGTGTGGGGTGTCACTTCTGAGGGCTTAAGGATGGCGCGATTACCCGCGCCTAACACACAGGCTAACGGCGCAAGTAAGGTATATAACGGGGCATTCCACGTGCCTATAATACCCACACTGCCTTTAGGTTGATATTCAACCCGCGCGCTACTGCCTAGTTGGTCATAGGGCGCAAACACCGCGCGAGATTCACTTTCTAGCCAAGGCGTTAAGTTATCGCGGGTGTATTTAAGGCTGCCAAGTGAGCCTATAATGTCGTTCATAATCGAAAACGCCTGGCTACGCCCGCCAAAGTCAGCCTCTATTGCCTCAACAAGTTGTTGGTGATGCTCAACCACTAAGTTTATAACCTGTTGAATGCGCTCTTGGCGCTGTGCTGCGGTGACGCTCATTTGCTGTGTATGTGCCTGTTGTTGACGCTGCAACAAGGTCGCCATCGTGGCTAAATTATTATTCATTCGATATATCCTTAGTAGGTTACTGGCTTACTTGCCTAGCAATCGTTACTTGCGGCCGTTACCGCCGTTTTGCATTGCACGTTAACTGATTGCGCTATGCGCTGCTTCCTTTCTAAGCGTTTTTGCGCAAATTATCCTCGTCCACTTGGACGAGCTGAGCGATTTAAATCGATTCAGCGCAGCACCCTGTAGCAAGCAAATTACGACTGTAAAAATCCCCCTTTAAGCGCCGCCAGTGAGCTTGGCTTTCGCTGCGCAGGGTTTAAATTAGCATAAATAATCAGCTTATTAATCAATGTAATAGTAAATGCATTTGCGGTTTAGTCCATAAAGACGATGATGAAAAACAGTCAGATCACGATACTGCAGTTATATAACAGTAATAAGGTGAGTTAACATGGCACAAGCAGAATTTGATAGTCAGGCATTTAGACAGGCGCTAGGTAGTTTTACCACCGGCGTCACAATTATTACTGCCACCGCCCCGGATGGCACTCCTGTTGGGCTTACCGCAAACAGTTTTAACTCTGTTTCGCTCGACCCTCCCATGGTGCTTTGGAGCTTGGCAAAAACCTCGCTGAGTGTTGCCGCGTTTAGCGAGGCTGAGCATTGGAACGTACATGTGCTGTCGCAGCATCAGCAAGATCTGTCCAATAAGTTTGCCGCAAAAGGCGAAGACAAATTTACTGGCACACAACTTGAGGCTGGTGTTAGCTCTGCTCCACTGATCGCCGATTGTAGCGCGCGTTTTCAGTGTCGCAACATGGTGACCCACGATGGTGGCGATCACCTTATTTTTATTGGTGAAGTGCTTGCGTTTGATCATCAAGCACTGCCGCCGCTGGTGTTTCAGCAAGGTCAGTATGCCATGACTGCGCGTAAACCTTGGGCCGCGGTTAATTTATCCAGTGAGCCTACCGCGCCACAATGTAGCTATAACGAAGATTTATTAGGTTACTTACTGGGCCGTTCACATTTTCAAATGCTTTACCGCATGCGCAAAGTACTCGATCAGCAAGCTTTAGAAGACTCGCATTTTTTTGCTTTATCAGTATTAAATATTCAGCCAAACCTGAGTTTAGAGCAGCTTAATACTCACCTAGATTACACCGGTCACAGTGTCAACCTTGACGATATGGCGTTTTTAGAGCAGCAAGATCTGGTGTGCCAACTAAGCGAAGACAATTATCAACTTACCAGCTCGGGCCGAGAAACCTCGCTGCACCATATTGCACAAGCCAAAGTGATTGAAGAGGAGCTTATTAACGAGCTCGGTGCCGGCGACGTGATGGCATTAAAACTATTGCTTAAACGCCTGATCCATCAAACCGATCCTGGCTTACCTGATCTGTGGTCTACAGAGGATAAAAATTCATGAGCGACCTACACCAGCATTTAGCACAAATTCTTTATGATGCGCAGCAACAGCGTACCCCTATTGCGCCATTAATTAACACTAACCCTGAGCTCACTATCGACGATGCCTATCAAATCTCGTTAAAAACACTGGCTATCCGCACTCGTGCGGGGGAAAAAGTGATTGGCAAAAAAATTGGCGTCACCAGCGAAGCGGTGCAAAAAATGCTGAATGTGCATCAGCCCGACTTTGGCTTTTTAACCAACACCATGCACCACCCCGATGGCAGTACGATTAGCCTGAAACAGTCGCAGTTAATTCAACCACGCGCTGAAGGCGAAATTGCCTTTTGTCTGAAACACGACTTACAAGGCCCCAATGTCACCGCTGAACAAGTGCTGGCGGCAACTGACTGGGTGGCACCGTGTTTTGAAATTGTTGATTCGCGTATCGAAAATTGGCAAATCAGTATTGTCGATACCGTGGCCGATAACGCCTCGTGTGGGGTATTTGTGATTGGCGATAAACATACCGATCCTAGTAGGTTGGATTTGGCCGCCGCCACTATGGTGGTTAAGCACAATGGCAAACAAGCAGTAACCGGCGTGGGCTCAGCAGTGCAAGGTCACCCTGCGCAAGCCGTGGCGTGGCTGGCAAATACGTTGGGGGAATACGGCATAGAATTTAAACAAGGCGAAATTATTCTATCGGGGGCACTGGCTCCTTTAATAGATGCTAACAGCGGCGATCATTTTAGTATGGAAATCGACGGTCTCGGTTCGTGCTCTGTCAGCTTTTGCGATTAACAGTTAACCCACGAGGGAAAGTAACATGAAAAAGATTAAATGCGCCCTGATAGGTTCAGGAAACATTGGCACCGATTTACTGTATAAGCTGAAACGCAGCGAAATATTAGAGCCGGTTTGGATGGTGGGCATCGACCCCGACTCAGAAGGCTTAGCACGTGCCCGCGAACTAGGCATTAAAACCACCGCTGATGGTATCGATGGCCTATTAGCGCATATTGCAGCCGACGAAATCAAAATCGCGTTCGATGCCACCTCCGCTTATGTGCACGCTGACAACTCCGCTAAAGTGAATGCTAAAGGCGTGTTGATGATAGATTTAACGCCAGCGGCCATTGGCCCGTTTTGTGTGCCGCCAGTTAACTTAGAACAACTCAATGCCGACATTAAAAACGTTAATATGGTTACTTGTGGCGGTCAGGCCACTATTCCTATGGTGGCTGCGGTATCGCGCGTACAGCCCGTAGAATACGGTGAAATAGTCGCCACCGTATCCTCTAAATCGGTCGGCCCGGGTACGCGGCAAAATATTGATGAGTTTACCCGCACCACGTCAGGCGCCGTAGAGCAAATTGGCGGCGCTAAAAAAGGTAAAGCGATTATTATCATTAACCCCGCTGAGCCGCCGTTAATGATGCGCGACACCATTCATTGTTTAACTGAGACAGAGCCCGATCAGGCCGCGATCACCGCCTCTGTGCATCAGATGATTGCTGAGGTACAAAAGTATGTACCAGGTTATAAACTGAAAAATGGCCCGGTTTTCGATGGTCGTAAAGTGTCTATTTTCTTAGAAGTTGAAGGTTTGGGCGATTACCTGCCTAAATATGCCGGCAACCTCGACATTATGACCGCCTCGGCTGCGCGCACCGCAGAAATGTTTGCCATCCAGATGTTGGGCCAAACACCCTCTGACAGTCAATCTTAAGGAGTAATCTCATGAATTTAAAAGGCAAAAAAGTTACCCTGCACGATATGTCATTACGTGATGGTATGCATGCAAAACAACATCAAATTAGCATCGATGAAATGGTGGCTGTGGCAACAGGACTGGATCAAGCCGGTATTCCGCTGATTGAAGTAACCCATGGCGATGGCCTCGGCGGCACGTCGCTTAACTATGGTTTTCCTGCTCATAGCGATGAAGAATACCTCAGTGCTGTGGTGCCAAAAATGACTCAAGCAAAAATTTCGGCGCTATTAATTCCCGGTATTGGCACCGTTGATCATTTAAAAATGGCCTACGACCACGGCGTTAGCACGATTCGTGTGGCCACCCACTGCACCGAAGCAGACGTTTCACAGCAGCATATTAGTGCCGCACGTAACATGGGCCTAGATACCGTGGGCTTTTTAATGATGGCGCATATGATCACCCCAGAGGAGATTCTTGCTCAGGCTAAATTAATGGAGTCTTACGGCGCTAACTGTATTTATTGTACCGATTCGGCCGGCTACATGTTGCCTGATGATGTTACCAGCCGTATTGCGCTACTGCGCAGTGAGCTTAACAGCGACACCGAAATTGGCTTTCACGGCCACCATAACTTAGGGATGAGTATTGCTAATTCACTGGCGGCAATTGAAGCCGGTGCAAGCCGTATTGATGGTTCTGTTGCTGGCTTAGGTGCCGGTGCCGGGAATACCCCATTGGAGGTCTTTACCGCAGTTCTTGATCGTATGGCAGTTAATCATGGTATTGATTTATATAAAATTATGGATGTTGCCGAAGATATTGTGATGCCAATGATGGATCAACCTATTCGCATTGACAGAAACTCATTAACGCTGGGTTATGCCGGTGTTTATTCGTCATTTTTATTATTTGCCGAACGCGCAGAGAAAAAATACGGCGTACCGGCCCGTGATATCTTACTTGAACTTGGCCGGTTAAAAACCGTGGGGGGGCAAGAAGACATGATTGACGACACCGCGATGACCATGGCGAAGGCCCTAAAGGCAGCGCAAGCTTGAACATAAACAACTCGACTTGGCGCCAACATGCTTTACTGTTGGTGCTCACGTTATTTTATATTGAAAGCTTTGTCGGGCGACAAATTATGGCGGTGATGATTGAACCCATCAAAGCTGAATTTGGCGCCTCAGATGCACAAATGGGGCTATTAACTGGCCTTGGCTTTGCCATTGTGTTTACATTAACCGGTTTATCGGCTGGTCGTCTAGCCGATAGAGTGAACCGCACTCGGTTATTAGCCGCCAGTGCGTTAGTGTGGGGCATTATCACGGCGCTTAGCGGCCTAACCGCCGGTTTTATTAGCTTGTTGTTGATGCGGATGCTGGTGGCCGTTGCAGAAGCGCCGGTAACGTCAGCCTCTTTATCATTACTGTCTGACAGTTACCCAATTGAACGACGTTCATTTGCCATTAGTTGTTTTACCTCCGGCGCTACTTTTGCCGCTATTATAGCGCTCACCTTAGGGGCGTACTGGGTAGAACTGTATGGCTGGCGAGCAACGTTTTTTATTATTTCGACTCCCGCACTATTTATTGCTTTTTTACTGTTTTTTGTCATGCCCGAGCCAATGCGTGGCCAGTTTGATGCCCTCGACAGCCAGGCGATAAAACCTGCACCAGCCACTTTGAGCAACGGCTTTAGGGCGTCAACTAAGTCGCTTTTAAAGCGCAAAGACTATGTGCTATTAGTGGCCGCCAGTGCCATTGCCACCTTAGGCGCCAATGCGTTTGGGATGTGGAACGCCACATTTTTAGTACGTAGCCACGACTTAACACTGAGCCAAGCCGGCATGATGGCAGGCTTTGCTGGGGGCGGTGCCGCCGCCATTGGTATTTTATTAAGTGGCTACCTAGCCGACAGAATAGCTAAGCGTAAGGGCGTGCTATGGCTGCCGATACTGGGGCATATGCTTGGCTGGCTGTTTCTTGTTATTTATTTTTTGTGGCCTAAAGGCTTAGCAAATGAGTATTCGTTTGCTGGCATTCCGTTTGCCATGTTGTTTTGCACCTTAGCCAGTTTCTTTTCTGTGTGGTGGGTGAGCCCGAGCTTAACCTTGCTCACCTCCCTAGTTCCTACAACGCAGCGCGCATTAGCTATTTCAATGCAAACCGTGCTGATTACTTTTTTAGGCTTAGGCGTTGGGCCTATGCTGGTGGGCGTGCTCAGTGAATTATTTAATGACTTTGCAGGGGTTGAATCGCTGCGCTATGCGTTACTGTTTAGCAGTTGCACCACCTTAGTCTCTGTGCTGTTATTAATTAAGTTAAAGGCGTACCGAGCAGCACAGCTCAACAAAAATATTCAGTAAGTGACCCGTCGTTTATTTACTATCAATCAACAATGTCAGGAGTTTATTATGTCAGTTACCGCCGTTACAGGTTCAGCGTCAGGAATTGGCGCCGCCGTTTGTGAACAACTACGCGCAGCAGGCCATACCGTGATCGGCATCGACCGTCATCAAGCCGAGGTGATTGCCGATTTATCATCCCCTGAAGGACGTGCCGATGCCGCAAAGCAAGTGCTCACGTTATCAAACGGCACGCTCGATGGCTTAGTATGTTGTGCCGGCCTTGGCGTGACCGCACCAAGCAGTAGTTTAGTGGTGTCGGTGAATTATTTTGGTACAACCGAGTTAATTGAATTACTTCACCCTGCCCTCGCAAAAGCCGAGCAGCCAGCCATTACCGTTATTGGCTCGGTTGCCGCCAGCCAGCAAGTGGCCAACCCACACCCTATGTGCGAATTGATGCTCAATAATGACGAGGGCGCAGCCCGCGAATTGGCGGATAAGCTGGGCGAACCACAAATAGCCTATTCTGCGTCTAAATACGCGCTAACTGTGCATTGTCGTCGTTTGGCCGTTCAAAGTGGCAGTACGGGGGTACGCATAAACTTAGTCGCACCGGGTGCCATTGAAACGCCACTGCACGAAGCCTCTAAGAACGACCCGCGCTTTGGCGACGCGGTACGTAACTTTGTCGCGCCCATTGGTCGCAATGGTCAGCCTAGTGAAATAGCCGATGCGGTGAGCTTTTTACAATCGCCACAAGCCGCTTTTGTGCATGGCAGTATTATTTATGTGGATGGGGGTATGGATGCCATGATGCGCAATGGCAAGTTTTAATCGCTTATTTTTAACCGTTTATAAGGAAATAACATGACCTCAACAGTGAGCACAGACAAGGTTCGCGCCTTTGAATCGATTCGTCATTTTGATATCAGCACCGAGGTATTGGTGTGCGGTTATGGCGGCGCAGGCGCGGCTGCAGCACTAGAAGCGGCCACTTTAGGAGCTCAGGTGACCATTTTAGAACGTGCCAGTGCTGGGGGTGGCTCTACCGCATTATCAAGTTGCGAAATGTACTTAGGCGGCAGTGGTGGCACCGCATTACAACAAGCATTAGGGCTAACAGACAGCACCGAAAACATGCTGGCTTATTTACGCGAGGCACTTGGCCCCTATGGCGATGAAGATAAAATACAGTGCTATGCACACGGTGCTGCCGCGCATTTTGATTGGGTTGAATCATTGGGTGTGCCTTATAAACGTGCCGCCTTTTTAGAGCGTACTGTGGTGCCGCTCAGCGATGAGTCATTGTTATTTACCGGAAATGAAAAAGCCCACCCGTTTAATAGCGTTGCCACACCAGTGCCCCGCGGCCATGTGCCCTCTAAAGTGGGCGACGAGGGCGGTAAAATATTTATGGACGCCATCATGCAGCGCATTGCTGCTAAGGGCGCCGAGGTGATTAATGATTGCCGCGCAATTGCGTTAATAGTGGATAAAAACAACCGCGTGTGCGGTGTGATTGCCAAGCGCGATAACCGTGAAATTGCAATTCGCGCTCACCGTGGCGTGATCATCACCACCGGCGGCTTTGTTATGAACGACACCATGACACGCCAGTATATGCCTGAGCTTCGTGAATATTGCATGCCTTACGGCAACACCTTTGATTTGGGTGACGGTATTCAATTAGGCCAAGCCGTGGGTGGGCAAACAATTAATATGGAACAGGCGTTTATGTCGTTTCCACTTTATCCACCGGCCAAGTTAACCTATGGTATTTTGCTTAATAAATACGGCCAGCGCTATATTAATGAAGATGCTTATTTAGCCAGACTGGCACATTATTCTTGCCAGCAGGCTGAGCAAAAATTTTATTTACTGGTTCAAGAAGAAGACTATGAGGCATCGCACTATTTACAGCGCGCCGCTATTATTGCCACCGGCGATAGCATTGCCGAGGTAGCCAGTGAAGCCCCCTTCCCTGCTGGTATGCTGGAACAAACGGTGTGTTATTTCAATCAACACGCGATTGATAAACACGATCCACTGTTTCATAAAAGTGCTGAATGGCTAAAACCGTTAACGAAACCCCCATTTGCCTTATTAGAATATTCCGCGCGTGAAATGGGCGCTATTATTACCCCTGGCACCAAAGGCCCGTTAATATTTACCCTAGGGGGGCTAAAAACACGCACCACGGGTGAGGTCATTAACTTAAATGAGCAGGTTATTTCGGGCCTTTACGCGGCAGGTCGCGCAACCGCAGGACTCCCCCGCACCGCAAAAGGTTATGCCAGCGGCATGTCGGTGGGTGATGCCACCTTTTTTGGTCGACTCGCAGGGCGCAGTGCCGCCCAGCATCAGCCCTTGTAACGCACTGTTCCATCCTAATTAATCGTTATTACTCAAACCACAGCATAACAATTTAATTATGAAGCTAAGCTGTGCAGCAGCTCTGTAACTTATTGTTTGGCTTTAAGTGCGTATGATAGACAATAAATGAAGGGAGAGTTTGAAGAATAACAAGCGGTTGTGAAAGGATATATTAACAGCAGCCTAGTACGCTAAGCTGCTGTAGTTTGAAAGTACGTTATTCCGTTTTTAACACTCGCCCTAAGGTCACATCACCTTCAATGGTGGTACGGTTTATCAACCGCTTCACGCCAGGCTTAGTGCCGGTGGTACAGTGCATTGCCCGCCAGTTATCCCACAACACCATGTCACCTTCGCGCCATTTATGAAAGTAGGTAAATTCTGGTTTTTCACATGGGCAACTAATCGCTCTAGCAACTCGATAGATTCATCATTGGATAAACCAAATTGCTGTGGAGTGACAATTCTATCAAGAAATTGCTCAACCACTTCCAGCACTTTACGGCCACTAATTGGGTGCGTTACCACCATAGGGTAAGCCGCATCGGCAAAATCAGGAAAGCCAATATCGGTGGGTTTTTTCGGACTATTAGGGCCGGGCTCATAGCCGTCTAAGTTCACATAGCGCATATGACGGCGTTGCATGCTAAAACTATACACCACTTCTAGCTTTTCAATTAAGGCTTTAGTGTCGTCATCCAGCGCGTCGTACGCTTTCGCTAAATCGCCAAAGCCGGTCATGCCATCTTCTGCAGCCACCGTCAAGGCGCGTAATAGCGCGCCATGATTGGGCCGCGCGGTATAATGTAAGTCCATATGCCAATCGAGACGACCCACAATTTCTTCGCCTTTATAAAAAGCCGTTTGAAACTTATCCATGGGCCCGCCATTTTGCAGCACAAACAACTCTGGGTAGGCGTCGCTGGTGGTCACTTTTAATGGGTGTAGCTCTAATGGGCCAAAAATACGGCTAAACTCTATTTGCTTTTCAGGAGTAATATCTTGATCACGAAATAATAAAATAGCGTGTTCGTACCATAATGCTTTTAACTGTGCTTTTATTTCATCGCTGAGCGGCTCGTTAATATCGAATCCCGATACTTCTACGCCAACATTATCCAGCGGAGTGACTGTAAGCTTCATCTTATATTCCTTCTACTTAGCTAAGTAGGTCCGATAACGTTAATCAACTAGACCAGGATCACGGCGTAATTCTTTACGCGCCATAGCTTCCCATACAAACGGAAAGCCATTGTCATCAGCAATCGATACTTTTTTCACTTCAGCATCACTGAGTGGCTGCCCGCCGCCGCCAACTTCAACTTCATAAGCACGCTTGCTACGCCACTCTAAAGTAATTGCTCTGAGGTGCGCTTGGCGCAAATTCTTACCAACCACTAACGAGCCGTGGTTAGCCAGTAATGCCCACTTCGCATCGCCAAGTGCTTCTACGGCTGATAAGCTGGTGGCCTCATTTTCAAAGGTGCCTTCGTATTCGTTATAAAGTGGTAACTCTACGCCACAATACGCACTCGCTTGGTCGTATACCGGTGGCACACGCTGCATACACGCCCAAATGCCACTCCAGTGCGGATGGTTATGAATAACCACATGTACGTCTGGTCGCATAGCATGCAACTGCAAATGTAGGCCAATGGCCGGGGTCACATTCCAATCACTATCGAGCACATTCCCTTTTGGGTCTAATGTAACGATATCGCTGGCGGTTAACTCTCCCCACGCCAGCTCCCATGGATTAGTTAAAATATTGCCGTTTTCTAAGCGGTAAGTAATATGTCCGGCAATATGCTCATCCCAGCCTTCACGAACCAGCATACGGCACATAAGCGCAACTTGTGCTTTTTCGCTTAACTCGGGTAATAATGCTTTGCGACCCGGACGAGTGGCAAAACGCTCTAGCATTGATTGATTGAGGCCATCATATTTTTTCATTGTTATTTTACCTTCCTGTTGCACTGCAATTTAATATGTTAAATCATGGTTAAAATAATAGGTCTGAGCGGCTAATAATGCTTGTCTGATTGCGCCAAGTTGTTATCCGATCTGGCCATTAGTGACCATTAGCGCGCCGCAAATAGCGCATGGCGAAACGCCGTTGGCGACAACCCGGTCCATTTTTTAAAGGCGCGATGAAACCCCGAACTATCGGCATACCCTAACTGCTGTCCAATGCGGGTGATTGATAACGTGGGATCGCTTAAATGTCGTCTGGCATGTATTTCTCTTACTTGATCAATTAACTGCTGATAACACCAGCCTTGGGCTAATAATTTGCGGCTCAACGTACGGCAACTGCAATGTAATTTCAGCGCGGCGTCGTGCAGTGAGGGGGGGCTTGCGGGGTCTTCGACGATAATTTGTGATAGCCGCCAGGCGATGTCACCATGATTACGGGTAATGCTTTTTTCTTCGCACAGTTGTTTATAAAAGTTAACGCTTTCTGGACTCGACTGCGGTAGCGGTTGATCCAAAATGGCGGCATCAAAAAACAGTTGGGTTACTGGGGCATCAAATTCGATGGGGCAATTAAAAATACTTTGATAACGCGCTACATGCGCCGGCGCCGAATAATTACAGCGCAGCTTAGTAATGGGCAATGCTTGGCCCAGTACCCAACGACATGTGGTGACAATATTGGCCAGTAAATCTTCGATTGCTAATAAGCGCAACTCACCCAACTCGGCTTTGGCATCAATTTGATAACAGCCTTCGGCTTCGATTTCACTAAAAGAGGTCACCATTAAATTACCGGAAAATCGGCCTGAGTAATTTTGATATTTTAGCCCAACGTGGCTGGCATCGCGCAGGGTGGCACTGCTCATCATTAAATAAGCGAGTTGGTCGTGGGTGGCGATAGAGCGTTTTAAACCGAGTATTAACCCCAAATCGCTGCCGCTATAGCCTTGCTGCGCGTCAGCTAATAAGCCTCGATGTTGCTTTGCATTGATCAACACATTCGGTTTATGCAGCGCATCTCTACTGATACCATTGTGGGTGGCAATGGCATCACTATCCATACCTAAACTCGCTAAAAAATCGAGTAACCAAATAATATAACGCGTATCAGTATTAACCATTTACCCCTCGCTTAGGTGATAA
>NZ_JBFJHD010000016.1:0-37012 GCF_041613455.1 Pseudoalteromonas sp.
ATCCACCCACACCATAAAAATACCGCCCACTAAACTGGTGATCAGTAAACCTGACAAAGTGCCTTGTGAAATAAAAAAACGCACTATATGTGGCACCATCAGCCCGACAAAACCAATTCCTCCGCACATGGCCACCAGCACCGCGGTGATCAGTGAGCTCAACACCAGCATTAAAATTCTACAGCGCTGCACTTGCACGCCCAGTGTGGCCGCACTTTCATCACCTAATAACATGGCATTAAGGTGTCGTCTAAAGCCAAGCATCACCACACTACAGAGTAAAATCGCCAGCGCCGGTAACCATAGCGATGCCCATTGCGCGCGAGCAAAACTACCCAGAGTCCAAAATAAAATTGCCGCTACCGCCTGAGGATCGCTCCAATAAAGTAATAAACTAGTAAAGGCGCTAAATAAAAACGATAACGCCACTCCCGCTAAGAGCATCGCTTCTACTTGTGCGCTTTGCTGCCTGCCGGCAATAACAATTAATAAACTCATCGCAACTAAACTGCCTAGTAAGGCTGCAGCCGATAACGCAAACCCCGCGCTAATCCCGGTCACTACCATCAACAGCACCACCCCAAGTGAAGCGCCCGACGATATACCAAATAAATACGGATCGGCCAGAGGATTACGTGTCACGGTTTGTAAAATAAGCCCTGCAATCGCCAATCCGCTGCCGGCTAAAAATGCCAGTAAAGTACGCGGCATTCTTAATTCAATAATAATACGGCTTTTAAACGAGGCCTCTGAGCTAAAGAACATGGCTTTTAGCACATCAGTTAATGCAGTGTCTGCCGCGCCAAAGCTCAACGCTAAAAATAATGTAACAACAGCTGCTAATAGCGTAATAAACAATGCAAGCGTTGAGTGCTGAGTTATATTTCGCATGTTATTGATAACCATAAAAGTAACTAATATGCGGAATAACCCCACCGCTGCTGGATGGCTGGGGGTGCTGGCTCACTTGCGCGCAAACACCAAACACGGTATTTAACATCGCTTCGTTGAGTACCTCACTAGGCGTGCCACTGCAGGCGATTTCACCTTGATTAATAACCACTAATTGATCGCACATTGCAGCGGCTAAGTTTAAATCATGGAATGAGGCAAATACCGTCACGCCAAGTGATTTGGCCAGCTCCATGACCTGAATTTGATATTTAACATCTAAATGACTGGTGGGCTCATCCATGATTAGCAGTTGCGGCTGTTGCACCATAGCACGTGCAATGAGTGCTCGCTGCTTTTCGCCCCCCGACAGCGATTCAAACTGCTGCTGCGTATGCTCGGTTAAATTAACCCGCGCGATGGCTTGGTTAATTTTCTCTATATCGCTGTGACTGGTTGCGCTAAAAAGTGACTTATGTGGCGTTAAACCCAGTGCTACAACATCAAACAGGGTTAAATTAAATTGTTGTGGTGCCTCTTGTAGCACCACCGCCACGTACTTAGCGTATTGCGCACTGCTAAGCTGCCAAATATTAACGTCATTAAACTTAACCTGCCCAGCAGTCGGCTGGTTATAGCGATATAAGCAACGCAGTAAGCTAGATTTTCCCGCGCCATTAGGCCCAATTAAACCCACAAACTGACCACGCTTGAGCTGTAAATTAATCTGTTTAACAATGGCCTTACTGCCAATCCCCCAAGACAGGTTTTCTACCTTGAGTAATGGAGTATTGGTTGCTGTATTAGTGTGCAATAGTTAATCCTAGGCAGATTTAGCTCATTGCATAATGTGCTGGTAGTTTAATAGCGCACAAAAAACTGAATGAGTAACCCCGCTCGTTATTTGAATTGATATCATCTGGCATTTGTATCTGACTTACAGTGCAGCTGCTTACAGTTACGGGTATAGTTGAGGAGTTGCACCTCATTCCAAATGCAGCTCTATTATGGGCGGCTAACTAAATAATTTAAAGCAAAAAAAACCGCATTAAAATTAATGCGGTTAAAAAGAAGGGATTTTATTTTAAAACTTATATTCAATACCGACTGCTAAGTAGTCTTGGTCAACTTGGTTGTCCATATCGAAATTTGAATAAAAACCAAATAATTTAGTGTTCTTATTTAATTTGTGATCAATACCCGCAGATATCGCGGTTTTGTCATCACTGTCGTCAAAGTCCATTGCTTGGTACTGTAACTTAAAGGTATTACTTGCTAGTGTGTAAGCAGCACTTAATAAGTAACCATCAGCTTCTGCACTACCATCTACTTTTTCTTGCGTTTGGTACATAGCACCCAGTTTAACATCAGCCACTTTAGTGTGTACTGAAGCACGCACAATATCGTAGCCTTTTACTTCGCTGTCGGCTGCAATCGCTGCATAAACGCTGCTATTTTTTAAGCCAGCATCACCGTAGGTAACAGCCATTGAATAGCCATTTTTAGCCGCTGCGTCATCACTATCTTCTGCAACAAAGGTGGCTAAAACCTTAAACCCCTGATAAGAATTTGACGCATAAGAAACCGTGTTACCTAAACGGTTTTCGCCTTTAAAGACATTTTTAATATCGCCTTCAAGGTCACTAAATAAATCGATTTTGCCTTGCGACAGCTTTAGCGCGGTGTCATTACGCCCTACAACCACCTGACCAAACGCACCTTTTAAACCAACATATTGATTGCGCGAAGAAATATTATCTTTGTCGCCTTTTGAATCGGCATCAGACAGATCAACTTGAAATTCAAACTTATAAACAGCTTCTAAGCCATCAGCGAGGCTTTCGCTCCCTTTAATACCTAAACGCGAGGCATTACTTTTAATTTCAGTAAATGAGCCCTCACCATCATCAGATGATTGCACCGTGACATTTGCTTTACCATAAAAGTCTACATCGGCTAACGCATTAAAAGACAAACCACCTAACAAAGCCAAACATAAGCTCGATTTTACAAATTTCATGCTAATTCCTCGATAATCACAACGGGTTAATTTTTAAAACAGCTGCAGTGTGGCATCGCAAAATGACAAAAATATTACAACTGACATGTTTTTTGCGTTTTAAATTAATAAATCTGCCATTAAAATTACATACTAGAGAAATTATTCTACATCCGTCGGTAACTTAGGTGTCATTTGGCTGAGTAAATTAACCAGTGTTTCTATCAATTCTTTTTGCTCGTTATCGCGGTGATAAGCCACAAAGATATCGCGCGATGTGGTTTCAACATCTTTAACATGAAATAACTCGCCTTTATCTAAATGTTCAGCCACTAATACCTGTGGAATAAACGCGCTGCCACCACATTGCAATATTAAGTCTAAGGCAATACGCCCTGTACTGGTTCTAAAATACGGCGGTGTTTTACCGGTAAACTGCCGTGCATGCCACAGTGAAAACGTGGTGCCCCAATCTACATACACATACTGGTTATCAAAAAAGTTATCGTTATTCGCGGTATCAAATGCACTCACCGGAATAATCGGTAGCTCGCAAATACGCTCCACCACGAGCTCATCGACTTTAGGCGGATCAAACAAAATTGCAATATCGAGCGTACGCTCTAGTAATAGTCGCGTACTTTCTTGTTGTGCTTTTACCTCTGCCACTAACGACACGCCGGGCATGGCCGAGACAATATTGGTGATGCCAAACTGTAAAAATGCATCCCAGATATTGGGAGTGCCCGCTAAGCAAATTTGTTTGTGCATATTGTCGGCCAGTGCCACATCCACTTTGGCTCTTTGCATTCCGGTAATAATCATTTGCGCATGGGGTAATAAGCGTTCGCCAGGGGCTGTTAGCTGAATATTATTGCGTTGGCGAATAAATAAATTCACCCCCAAACCTTGCTCTAATTGACGGATTCTAAAGCTCACTGCAGACTGAGTGATATACAGGTTTTCTGCCGCTTTGCCAAAGTGACGGGTCCGCACTACCTCAACAAATGTTTTTAATAAATCGATATCCAAATCTGTTCCTCACGATAAAAATAACTTGTTTAAAAAATCAGTAAACTTGTCGCATACTCCAGCAATTAATAAGGTATGAGGGTACAGCAATGAGCAATGATATTTCACTACTTCGCCAAGCATTTGTTAGTCAACGTCAATTTTTCGATGATCAGAACTTTCCCCGCGGATTTAGTCGCAGTGGAAACTTCACCTTGTTAGAAGCCAGCATATTAGAGCAACATGGGGTTGTTTTAAAAGGCCTACACAATAAAACTTTAGCGCCACAAAATGAGCAGCAACAGCAATTTGTTGCGGTTGTAAGCGGCGCACAAGAACCTACCAACGCCATTGAGCGTGCATGGGTTAAGTATTTAAAGTTAACCACCTGCAAAGCAAAATTTCATACTCTCTTTGGCCGCTCAAAAATATCGAGCCCCACTCCAGTTAGCCAAGACTACTACGCTGAATCTGACAGCCTGTAATAACTGAGCTAATTTAGCGTTATATCAAGCCTAGCGCGAGTAGTCATACATCGCGCTAGTCATTTTAAAGCGCTATCTACTACACAACGCCTGACGCAACAATAGCCGCTTTTTTACGTTTACGCGATTGACGATAAGAGTCCCAACTAAAAATAGCCAGTGCACTCCAAATACACGCAAAGGTGAGCACACGCTCGGCATCAAATACCTCATCGTAAAGCAATACCGCCAAAATAAACATTAAGCTGGGGCCTATGTATTGAAAAAAACCCAAAGTGGTATATTGCAAACGTTTCGCGGCACCGGTAAAACACAGTAGCGGCAAGGTGGTAATAATGCCAGCGCTGATCAGTAATATATTAGTATGCCAGTCATTGAGCACTAAATCTGACGTCGCCGTAGGCTGCATTAACCACCAGTAAATAAGTGCGACAGGTAAGAGTATCAGCGCTTCCAGCGTGATCCCCGTTAACGCCACCACCGGCAGTTTTTTACGCAATAAGCCATAAATAGCAAACGACGTTGCCAGTGAAAATGCCACCACCGGAAATGAGCCAAAACTGATTAACTGCAACATCACGCCACTAAATGCAAGTGCCACCGCCACCAGCTGAAATTTACGTAGCCGCTCACCTAAAAATAGCATACCCAGCAACACATTCAGTAAGGGGTTGATGTAATAGCCCAAACTGGCATCAAGCATGTGATTATTATTCACCGCCCAAATAAATAAGCCCCAGTTAAAGCCCAATAACGACGAAGTTAACACAAGCATAAGCAATAACTTAGGCTGCACTATAATGCCTTTAATGTTATGCCACTGGCGCATCGCACTAACAATAACAATTAAAAACACCACCGACCACACCACACGGTGAGTTAAAATTTCAAAGGCAGACACATGCTGTAACTGCTTAAAGTAAATAGGTGCTAAGCCCCATATTAAAAAAGCCACACAGGCCAAAATGGCGCCTTTGCGCTGCTCGGTATCAATTGGCATAAATACACACTTAGTTATTCAAAAGGCCGCCAGTTTACTCCGCAAACTTTTATTAGCCAACTAAATACGTGCCAGTCCCAAACGCAATTTGCACCCCTTGCTCATTATGCAATTCCATGCGGCACACACAAACTTTATTACCCGAGCGGATCAACGTAGCACTGGCAATAAATTTTTCGCCTTTGCCTGGGCGCAAGTAGTCGGTACGCATATCTATGGTGCCTAAGGTAGCCAACTTTTGTTGCACCGAGCCAATATCAACATCGCTGAGCTTATCTATGACACTTGCCGCAGCTAACATGCCGCCGACATTATCGAGGGCTGCGGAGATAACGCCGCCATGCAAGATTTTTTGTGCTGGGTTACCTATCAACACATCTTGCCAAGGAAACGCTATTTTAGCGTGCTCCGGACTCAGTGATACCACGGCTATTTTTAACAACTGGTTAAACGGCATATTGTTGACAAACACTTCACCCACTTGTTGAATTAACACTTCTTTATTCATTATTATTGTTTCTGTTGCATCTGGTAAGATGAGTAAAACACAGCGACCATCAAACTAGCAATAGTGTTAACTTAAATAGCCGTGCTCAATGCATAACAAGACGCGAAATCACAGCCAACCAGCGAGTGGGAAATTTATTCAATAAACATTCAGCGTGCGCTAAAGACATTCTGTAAAAAAAACACTAAAATGGCGGCAATGAACACATTAACTTCCCCTTCCAGCTCTGTGGTGCGCAAGCCCGACACAGTACTCAAACAAGTGTTTGGTTACAGTGAATTTCGCGACGGCCAAAAAGCGGTGATTGACGCGGCCATTAATGGTCAAGACACTTTAGTGCTGCTCCCTACCGGTGGCGGCAAGTCGGTGTGTTATCAAATACCTGCTCTCGTGCTCGAGGGCGTCACTGTGGTTATTTCGCCGCTCATCTCGCTGATGCAAGACCAAGTAGCGCAATTACAAGCGTTAGGTGTGAGCGCCGCCTATGTGAACAATAGCCTAAGCCGTGAAGAGCAACAGTTAGTGTATCAACAGCTCCATCAGGGGGGGATTAAACTGTTGTACGTGGCGCCCGAAAAAGTGTTACAAGGGGAGTTTTTAGCGCGTTTATCACACCTTAAGGTAAGTTTATTTGCTATCGATGAAGCGCACTGTGTATCTCATTGGGGCCACGATTTTAGGCCACACTACTTTCGCTTAAATGAATTAAAACAACACTTTGCCCACGTGCCTATGATGGCATTAACGGCAACCGCCGATAAAGCCACTCGTTTTGATATTGTTGCCCAACTTAAATTACAGCAACCTTATATTCATACTGGTAGCTTTGACCGGCCGAATATTCGCTACACCATAGAAGAAAAATTTAAACCTATGGTGCAATTATTGCGCTACTTAAAAGAACAAAAAAACCAAAGTGGTATTATTTATTGCACCAGCCGTAAGCGCGTAGACGACATTGCCGAAAAACTCGCCGATGCGGGACTCAATGCCGCAGCCTATCATGCCGGTATGAGTAACGAACAACGGCAATTTGTGCAAACAGGCTTTGCCCGTGACGATATTCAAATCGTGGTGGCTACGGTGGCCTTTGGCATGGGGATCAATAAGCCCAATGTGCGTTTTGTTCTGCATTACGACATTCCAAAAAGTATCGAGTCTTACTACCAAGAAACCGGCCGTGCTGGGCGTGATGGTTTAGCTGCCGAAGCGATCATGTACTTTGATCCAGCCGACATTGGCCGCGTACGACGCTTTTTTGAAGACATTGATGACGAACAACGTCGTCGTGTAGAAGAGCAACGTTTTAATGCCATGGCCAGCTTTGCCGAAGCGCAAACCTGTCGGCGGCAAATCCTGCTTAACTACTTTAGCGAATACCAACGCGAACCGTGCGGCAACTGCGATATTTGCTTAAATCCGCCCAAGAGCTTTGATGGTACGTTAGTCGCGCAACAAGCATTATCGTGCGTGTACCGCGCCGAGCAACGCTTTGGCCTAGGCTATATAGTGGAGTTACTACGCGGTGCTAATACCAGCCGTATTCGCGATAATAACCACCATCAACTCAGCACCTATGGTATAGGTAAAGACAAAAGCAGTGAGTTTTGGCTGAGTATTTTGCGCCAGCTTATTCACCAAGGACTACTCAGCCAAGATATTACTCAAGGGGCGTCACTGCGGTTAACCGAAGCTGCCCGCGCTATTTTAAAAGGTGAATATGTATTGCAGCTGGCTGAGCCACGCTTGCAAGCGAAACACGTATACCAAGACAAATTAGCGCAGTTTAATTATGATAAAAAACTCTTTGCGCGTTTACGGGCACTGCGAAAAGAGCTTGCCGATGCCGACGATGTGCCGCCTTATGTGGTATTTAACGACAAAACATTAGCCGAAATGGCGCAATTAATGCCTACCAACGACAGCGAATTTTTAAAGGTGTCGGGCGTGGGATTTACTAAACTGAACAAATATGGCGGAGAGTTTTTAACCGCAATTCGCCATTACCTTGCCACACACTAAGCATTTTATGAGCCTAATAGAATATCAGCACACGCATCGCTGCATTATTATCACTGCGCAGCACCCTCCCCACGATGAAGACTTTGAACTGTGGAGCCAAGTGTTTTTACACAGTGATGAAATCAGCATCAGCGAATACCATGCCGGCGCCGATCGCCACCAATTGCGCTTCAGCTACCAACAACAAATGTTTAATTTAAATTTTGAACATTATAGCCAAAGTATTTGGATTAACGGTGAAGGCCACGCCGCGGAACACCTGCTAGCGGCACTGGCTTTTCATCTCAGTTAAAGACGATTAAATCAACGCAAAGCCTGATACTTTCACTTACATTTTTATAACAATGATGTAAGCTGATATTACGATAGTAATTTGCTACGTAGCAGTAAGGGATTTGAATGATAAACAGAAAGTGGATCACACAGTGCTGTATTAGCGTAACTTTCTCTGTCTTTTTTATGGCTAATGCATTTTCACAGCAGCTAACCGATGACAGCTGTACTGCAGCCCCGATAACGTATGAAAACAGTAACAGTAATTTACGTCGCCAATTACACGACAACACCGCCTTGTTGGTTGCTAAGCCTGATGCCACTATAGCACGGGTTTCCCTGCAGCAACTGAATGTATTTAATACTGAACTGGAAGAAGAAAATAATGCGCTATTTCGCTTTGCCAATCGTGCTCATATCCAGACCGAGCCCGAAGTAATTAACAGCGTTTTATTGTTTAAAAGTGGCGATAAGTATGACGCGAAAAAACTCGCTGAGTCAGAGCGTTTGCTGCGCCAACAAGGCTACCTTTACGATGCGCAAGTGATTGCCAGCGAAAACTGTGAAGGCAATGTCGATGTGACCGTTGTTACTCGCGATTTATGGACACTGCTGCCGGAAATCAGCTTTAGTCGTAGTGGCGGCGAAAATAAGTCAAGCATTGGCTTTCGTGAATCAAACCTGTTTGGTTGGGGTAAACGCCTGTCACTGGCACGCACCACAGATAGTGATCGCAATGGCTATTTATTTGTTTACGACGATCCTAATATTTTCTCTACCCGCTACCGAGGGCGTTTAGAATATGCCGACAATAACGATGGCAAACGCCATTTACTAGAACTAACCTACCCGTTTTTTGCCATTGATACCCCCTACAGTTACGGGGTGCTCAGTTATACTGAGCAACGTGAAGAAGCGCTGTATCAACGCGGTGAAAAGTTTAGCGAATTTGAGCAAAAAACCGATCTTAACCGCGTGTTTATTGGCCATTCTAAAGCCCTTAGTAAAAATTGGACGCAGCGGCTAAGCCTAGGTTACGTTGATGAGCAGCACCGCTTTGCCGCCATAGCAAATACTGTGGCTCCCCTCGCCGCAGATCGTAACTTAAGTTACCCCTATATTAGCGGCCATTGGTTTGAAGATAACTTTATTAAAGTACGTAACTTTGACAGCATCTACCGCACCGAAGACTTAAACTTAGGCTGGAATATAAAAACGCTGTTAGGTTACTCTGATGAGTCGATTAGTAACGATGACAGCCGCGCAGTTTACTCATTTAACGTTAAAAAAGCGCACTTTTCAGGGGACGATACGTTATGGCGCTTTAGTGCCGATATGGACGGTTACTGGAATAAACAACAAAAAAAGTTTGAAAACCTCGTTACCACCACGCAACTGCAATATTATTTAAACACCAGTATCGATCAGTCTTGGTATGCAAAAGTACGGCTGCAGTATGCTAAAAATCTGACCCGTGACAAACAGCTCACCTTAGGCGGCGAAACCGGCCTGCGCGGCTACCCAATGGATTACCAACATGGCGATCGTAGCTTTTTAGTCAGTTTAGAGAAGCGTTATTATTGGGAGTACGATTTACTGCAGTTATTTAAAGTGGGTGGCGCAGCCTTTTTTGATATAGGCAGAGCTTGGTCTGATAAACAAGGGTATAATCTTAATAATACTGAAAATAACCAAGTGCTTAAAAATGTCGGTGTTGGCTTGCGTCTTGCCCCGAGCCGTGCAAATGCCGGTACCGTGATCCATATAGATATAGCGGCCCCTCTCGATAAGTTCGATGATGTAGACTCGGTACAATGGCTGGTCAATGTAAAAAACACTTTTTAATCAATAACCTAACTATTATTTGAGAACTTATTTTGCAACTGTTTGAATTATTAGACTTACTCGGCACCCAATATAAATTGGTTGTCACTGTGGTTGCCTTGCTGCTTTACCCGCTGCTATTGAAAGTGACTGAAAAGCTACTGGAAAAAACCATTAAAGGCAAAATAGACGTACACCGAAAATACCGTGCTGAGCTACTACTTAAAATTATTCTTGCCTTTGTGATGCTGTGTTTAGTGCTGGTATTTTGGGGCATTGAGCTGCGTGGCTTACTGGTATTAGGCTCTTCACTATTTGCTATGCTCGGGGTTGCGCTATTTGCCGCTTGGTCACTACTGAGTAATTTAACCGCCTTTTTACTGATGTTTATTCAAAACGATTGCCGCGTAGGCTTTTGGGTGCGCATTGTCGATGGCGCAAACAGTATTGAAGGGCGCATTGTCGAAATGGGCTTAATGAACGTGGTACTAGAGCATATTGACGGTCACCGTGTTATTTACCCGAATAACTTATTTGTTACGCGTCCGGTGCTAGTGTTAAACAAAGAGCCTAAAGCAACTAAATCCCCTGCTACAAAGCGCATACTCGGCCCTAAACGCCCTAACCAATAAGCTTTAAAAACCATAAAGCCGTTTAGTTATTCCTGTGTTGGATTAACTAAACGGCTGGTATTATATAGCAGCTTAAACGTACTTAGTTATTTAACTCAGCTGTTTTAAGCTCATCATCTAGGTCAGTGATCTCATCAATAAAGGTGCCAAGCTGTTGCTCCACTAAGCTATTTGCATGGGCAAAGTACGCAATATGAAATACCGCATCGCCTTCATTAACTAATGGCATAGTTTGCTGGCCAATTATAATACCGCTGCGCGGCGCTAACAATTCCAGCTCAGAATCACCTAACGGGCTGCTAATATAGGCTAATATTTGCCCTTTAGTCACCCGCTCTCCAAGCGATACCTGCGCCCGTACTATACCGTCAACTTCGGCACGTACCCAACTGGTTGAGCTGGCAATGATCGGCTCTGGGAGCTTTTTAGGGCGCTTGCCACGGATCATTTTTAAATGCCGCATCACGTAATCAACACCTTGCACGCCCGCGGCGATGGCAATAGGATCAAAACGTAGTGCTTCACCCGCTTCATAAGTGATCACCGGAATGCCTAAGTTCGCCGCTTCACTGCGCAGTGAGCCATTGCGTAATGAGGCATTAATAACCGCCGGAGTACCAAAGGCTTTTGCCATCTCGGCGGTGGCATCATCTTCTAAATTAGCGCGTATTTGCGGTAAATTAGTGCGATGTATCGCACCAGTATGCAAGTCAATAATATGCGTACAATGCACGGCCACTTGATTAAAAAACATATACGCCATACGCCCCGCCAAGGAGCCACGTTCCGAGCCCGGAAAACTGCGGTTCATATCGCGACGATCCGGCAAGTAGCGTGACTTATGGATAAAACCAAACACATTCACGATAGGCACCGCAATCAGCGTACCACGTAATTGGTTGGGATCTATTTTGGCGAGTAATTGCCGTACCACTTCCACGCCATTTAACTCATCGCCATGAATAGCCGCACACACCATCAATACCGGGCCTTCCATTACTCCATTCACCACTTCTATGGGTATATTTAACGGTGAGTGGGTGTAAAGCTTTGCTGCTTCTAGGGCAAGCGTTTTCCGCTCACCCACGCCAATACTTTCACCTAATAAGGTAAAAGGGCGGTTAATTTTAACCTTTGCCACGAGTTGCGGTTCCTTTACTTGAGGCATTTTTTTCGATGAAATCAATCACCATACCTGCAATATCTTTACCGGTCGCAATTTCAATGCCTTCAAGACCTGGCGATGAGTTTACTTCCATTACCAAAGGCCCACGCGAAGAGCGCAGTAAATCAACACCCGCTACATTTAAGCCCATCGCTTTTGCCGCCGCAACCGCTGTTTTACGCTCCTCAGGGGTGATACGCACTAAGGTTGCGCTGCCACCGCGGTGCAGGTTTGAACGGAACTCACCTTCTTGTGCTTGACGTTTCATGGCGGCAATCACTTTGTCACCTAAAACAAAACAACGAATGTCAGCACCGCCGGCTTCTTTAATGTATTCTTGCACCATGATATTGGCTTTTAAGCCCATAAACGCTTCAATTACACTTTCAGCAGCTTTACGCGTTTCGGCCAATACCACACCGATACCTTGAGTACCTTCCAATAGCTTAATTACTACAGGTGCACCGCCGACCATTTCAAGTAAATCTTTTACGTCATCGGGTTTGCTGGCAAATCCGGTGACCGGCATACCGACCGATTTACGTGATAACAGCTGTAACGAGCGTAATTTATCGCGCGAACGTGATATAGCCACCGATTCGTTAACTGGGTATACCCCCATCATTTCAAACTGACGCAATACCGAACAGCCATAAAAGGTCACTGAGGCGCCAATACGCGGCACTATTGCGTCAAAATCTTTTAAGTTTTCCCCGCGATAATGGATCTCAGGCTGCTCTGAATTTATATTCATATAACAACGCAGCGCGTCGATTACTTTAACTTCATGACCTCGTTCCTTCGCGGCTTCGATTAAACGACGCGTTGAATATAAATTTTTGTTGCGAGATAAAATACCAATTTTCATAGTTAATACCTTAACTAATTTGTATTGCACTGACGGTTAAGCTTGAACTGCAAGCAATTAATTTCAATACAGTTATAATAAATGAGATAAAGCCGGATCAACGACTATACGATTTTCCATGGCAGTACGCCCGAGTAACATTCTAAACTTCATTGTCGCGCGGCTGGTAAGGGTTATTTCTATTGGCCAGCTATGTTCGCCTGCATGTAATGAGGTTTCTATAAAGTAACGCAATTCTTTTTGCCCACTGGAGCTGGTTACGTACTTTAATTTTTTAACTTTTGCATGGCAAACAACCTGTGTTTGCTCATCTTCTTGTAATGGTTGGGCAATAAATTTAACCCATTTTTCGCCATCAACTGCATACTCTTCAATATTAATGGCATGGATACACGACGTACGGGCACCGGTATCTATTTTTGCTTTTATTAGATCTATGCCTAACTCTGGTAAACTTAACCACTCACGCCAACCAACGGTAATTTTTGCTGTCATAAATGCGCCCTTAATAAAAAAGTGTCTTATACGCTAGATAAAATAAAACACCAACGAAATTAATTTATCTACTCGACAAGTCAATTTAATTGATCTTTGTTGCCAACTCGTTTAACAATGCCACGCAAGCATGGTAGTGATCAAAATACCCTTGTTTAGCGTACCAAGTAGATTTAACAGCTTAAAAATAAAGGTAAGTTTAATTTACTTGGCTAAATACACTATAGTAAACAGTATTAAAAACATACTACTTATGAGAAATAATTATGATTAACGGCTTATTACATGCCCTGATACTTGATGAACAAGGTGGCGCCCGCACCATAGAAAATAGCGACGAACTTCACAACTGGCAGCCAGAGCAGGGTAAATTATGGGTGCATATGGATTATAGTCAAAGTGAGGCTGTAGCGTGGCTCAGCAGCTGTGAATTTTTAACTGATTACGAGCTCGAGTCGTTAATTGCTGATGAAACCCGTCCGCGTATTACTCCTGCAACCAATGGCCATATGCTGTTCTTACGTGGCATTAACCTTAATCCGGCACAAAGTCCGGAAGACATGGTTTCAATTCGTTTCTTCATTAACGAAAATATTATTATTAGTACCCGTAAGCGCCGCTTGCTATCGGTACAAGATATTCTGGCGTCATTTAATAATGGCGACGGCCCATGCAGTATTTCAGCATTGGTATGCGCCATTGCCCACAAGCTAACTTCACGCATGCAGAGCGTTATTGATGGCTTAGATGACACCTTAGACGACTTTGAAGAAGAAATTGATGAACCCAGTAAAAAGTTCGACAATCAAGCTTTGTCGCAACTGCGTCGTCAAACCATCGCGTTAAAGCGCTATTTAAAGCCACAAAAAGAAGCGCTCAACAATATGCTGAATCATGCTTACCCGTGGTTATTTGAAGAAGATAAAGCCAAACTCAACGAAACTACCAACCTACTCACGCGTTATCTTGAAGAGCTAGATAGCTCTATTGAGCGTGCCCAAGTAATTCAGCAAACGATAACCAATCAAGTCTCTGAGCAGCTAAATCAACGCATGTACGTGATGTCGGTGGTGGCCGCGCTATTTTTACCTTTAGGCTTTTTAACCGGTTTATTAGGGGTTAACGTGGGCGGAATACCGGGTACCGAAAGCCCTTACGCGTTTACTTTATTTGTGCTGTTTTTAGTACTACTTACCGGCGGTATTGGAGTGTATTTCAAAAATAAAAAATGGTTATAGTTGCCATTCGATGCATGTGAAGGCCCGACGCTCGGCAACAAAAAAGGCGAACAGCTTAGCCTATTCGCCTTTCTTTTAGATGTTGTGGTGGTTACTCTTGAAAGTAAGTACCCCAACCGTCGTATTCTACTTCGCATTCAGCAGCAAGTGCAGCTAGCTTATCAACGTCTTCCATAATTACGTCAACATCAAGCTCAGACTCAACCACAATATCAAAGCTCCAAATTTTTGCACCGTCTTCCAGCTCAAGCTCAGCGGGCTCTTCAACATCAAAGCCTAACTTAAATGCAGCCAGTGCCGCTTGCTCTAATTTAGCAAAGTCTTCGCTCACAAAGTGATGCTCTACTTCGTACAGTATTTCCGGGTCTGAGCCATCTTCAAGTAGTGAAGTTACGATGTCTTCACTTATTTCACGCCAGTTTTCCATTATTTCTCTCTCACTTGAGCATCTAATGCTGTTATTTTAGCCGCCATAATAGCGTGTACATGTTTGGCATATTCACGCGCGCTGGTTGCTTTATCCAGCGCCACTGGCGCTAACATTTCAATATAAATTGTACCATTATCCCAACGATTTAGTTTAATGGTTTTATGGGTGCTACTCATACAAACCGGCACTATCGGCACATTCGCACTCATAGCGGTGTGAAACGCGCCGGTTTTTAATGGCAATAAGCCACGGCCATAACTGCGTGTGCCTTCAGCAAACATCCATACCGACAGGCCTTTTTGCTTAATTTTTGCAGCGGCTTTTGAAATAGTGCCGGCCGCCTTTGAGCGGTTAGCGCGATCAATTAAAATATTACCCGATAACCAATAAAGCTGACCAAAAAACGGGATCCATTTTAAACTTTTCTTACCCACGCTAACACAATTTTCTGGCACCATGGCCGCAATAGTAAATAAGTCATAGTTATTTTGATGATTAGCCACATACACCGCAGGGCCGACATTACGCGCATCGGGGTGATGTTTTAAGACTAATTTTACCCCTAACATTTTCGCCACTGAACCAAACCAGCTCGCTATAATATGCACATTATTAGGATGAAAAGGCCTCACTATCGACAATAATAAGCCACAAATACAACTTAACAATATAAACAACAGCATAATTAAAATACGTATAACAGCTAGCAACAGAGCCTCTCCAATATAGATCAGTAACAAAGCCGCCATTGTAACGCGATTTTATTCTCGACACGAGAAATTCGCGCACAACTGTACGCTCAATTTTATAAGGTGTTCTATTTAAAACAAAAACGGCCTGCATTGCTGCAAGCCGTTTGCTGTGTTAGCTTTCGCTACTCGTGTCAGCGGGTTCATCATCTTGTGGATTCAATTCCACCACGGCTTCATCAACGCGCTGTAAACCGCGTGGTAATTTATTGCCTCGGCGGCCACGCTCACCATGATAATGCTCTAAATCACTTGGTTTCAGCGTTAGTTTTCGCTTTCCGGCATGCAGCGTAACACTGCTGCCATTGGGTACCACCGCAAGGACTTTTACAAACTCTTCGCGAGCCTGTACTTTAGCACTGGGGATCGAAATGATCTTGTTGCCTTTACCTTTAGTTAATTTGGGTAAATCACGCAGCGGGAATAACAACATGCGGCCTTCATTGGAAATCGCCATACAATAATCGCTCGCGACATCATTGACCCGCATCGGCGACAGCAATATACCTCCTTTGGGCACACTCACTAAGGCTTTACCATTTTTATTTTTACTGACTAAGTCTTTAAATTCAGTAATAAAGCCATAACCCGCGTCGGATGCCATTAATAACACTTGGTTGTCTTCGCTCATGATCACATGTTCAAAGTTAGCCCCTGCACTCAGGTTAAAGCGCCCTGTCATCGGCTCACCTTGGCTACGTGCCGACGGTAAACTATGCGCATCGGTGGCAAAGGCGCGTCCCGCCGAGTCTAAAAATACCGCGGGCTGGTTACTCTTACCGCGAGCAGACGCTTTATAGCCATCGCCGGAGCGATAACTTAGCCCTTGCACATCTAAATCGTGACCTTTACCTACTCGTGCCCAGCCTTTTTCTGACAACACCACAGTGACCGACTCGGATGGCATCAGATCTTTTTCATTTAATGCCTTCGCTTCAAGGCGCTCTACAACTGGTGAGCGACGTTCATCACCGTACAGCTCAGCGGCCTCTTGGATCTCTTTTTTCAGTAGCGTTGACATGCGACGATCAGAACCCAGCGTTTGCTGTAATTTGTCACGCTCTTTGGCTAACTCGTCTTGCTCGCCACGAATTTTGAACTCTTCTAATTTGGCTAAGTGGCGTAGTTTTAATTCTAAAATCGCTTCCGCTTGGATCTCGGTTAACGCAAAACGCTCCATTAACACCGGCTTAGGCTTATCTTCAGTACGAATAATTTCAATCACTTCATCAATATTCAAAAAGGCTGCCAGTAAGCCTTCTAAAATATGCAACCTTGCCAACACTTTATCTAAACGAAATTGCAGGCGCCGGCGTACCGTTTCGCGTCTAAAGGTTAACCACTCAGTTAAAATACTGCGTAAATCTTTAACCTGCGGACGACCATCCAAGCCAAGCATGTTTAAATTTACGCGATAGCTTTTTTCTAAGTCGGTGGTGGCAAATAAGTGCGCCATTAATGGCTCAGCTTTAATGCGGTTAGAACGCGGAATAATAACAATACGGGTTGGATTTTCGTGATCAGACTCATCCCGCAAATCGGCGACCATCGGCAGCTTTTTAGCATTCATTTGCGCGGCAATTTGCTCCAACACCTTTGCGCCCGAGCACTGGTGTGGAAGCGCAGTAATCACAATATCGCCTTGCTCTTCGCTGTAAACTGCACGCATTTTGATTGAGCCACGGCCGGTTTTATATATTTTATGAATATCGGCTTTAGGGGTGATAATTTCTGCGTCGGTTGGGTAATCTGGCGCATGTACTAACGCAAGTAACTCATCAAGCTCCGTTTTCGGCTTATCAAGTAATAAACAACAGGCACTGGCTACTTCACGCACATTATGCGGTGGAATATCGGTGGCCATCCCCACCGCAATGCCGGTAATACCATTGAGCAAAATATGCGGTAAGCGCGACGGCAGCACCAGAGGTTCATCCATGGTGCCATCAAAGTTAGCGGTCCAATCGACCGTGCCTTGACCCAGTTCTTTGAGTAAGATTTCAGAAAACTTCGAGAGCCGTGCTTCGGTATAACGCATCGCCGCAAACGATTTAGGATCGTCCGCCGCCCCCCAGTTACCTTGCCCATCAACTAGTGGGTAGCGATATGAAAACGGCTGCGCCATTAATACCATGGCTTCGTAACAGGCACTGTCACCATGCGGGTGATACTTACCGAGTACATCACCCACGGTACGAGCGGATTTTTTATACTTAGCACTGGCGGATAAACCCAGCTCGCTCATGGCATAAATAATACGTCGTTGTACCGGTTTGAGTCCATCACCGACATGCGGTAATGCACGGTCCATAATCACGTACATTGAATAATTTAAGTAGGCGTCTTCGGTAAAACGCCCCATGGTTTGTTGCTCAATTCCTTGCATTAGCAAAGTATCTGTATCACTCATTAACGCTTACCTAGTTTTTCTTATAGCTTACACGGTAGATCACGTTAGCGTAATCATCGCTTACCAACAGACTGCCGTCACCTAATTCTGCAAAGGCGACAGGGCGTCCATATGTTGTTTCGTTTTGCATAAAGCCAGTAATAAATGGCGTATATTTAGTTACCCGCCCTTGCTCTATAGTCGCAACCGCCACTTTATAACCTGATTTTTTACTACGATTCCACGAGCCATGCTCAGCAACAAATAATTGCTGCTTATAGGCTGCTGGAAATTGTTTGCCGGTATAAAAGTGGATCCCTAAAGGCGCCACATGGGCGCCAAGGGCTAGTGCCGGCGCCGTGTAATCGGCAATATTTTTACCGTTACCAAATTCAGGGTCAACAATAGCCCCTGCGTGCACATACGGAAAACCAAAGTGCTCTCCCTCGGTAGTGACGCGATTTAGCTCATCGGGTGGCATATCGTCGCCCATCATGTCGCGACCGTTATCGCTAAACCACAGAGTTTGTGTACTCGGATGAAAGTCAAAGCCTACCGAGTTACGTACCCCTTGTGCCAAAGTAGTAATTTGTTTAGTTGCCACATTAAGCGAAAAAATACGCCCAAAACGCTCATCTTCGGCGCAAATGTTACACGGTACGCCCACCGGAATAATTAATTCGCCGGTAGGAGCAAAGCGTAAAAACTTCCAACCATGATGCCGCTCTGACGGTAAGGCATCGTAAACCACATCATACTTCGGGTTTTTTAATTGCGTATCAATGTTCTTAAAACGAATAATACGATGTACTTCACCGACATATAAGTCGCCGTCTTTAATCGCGATGCCCGAAGGCATGTTTAAGCCCTCTGCCACCAGCATTTTTTTATCGGCGACACCGTCACTATTGTGATCAATTAGCGCATACACTTTGCCCGCTTTTCGCGAACCCGCATACACTATGCCCTTTTTTGATACCGCGATTTGCCGCGCATTTTCAACATCGCTGGCAAATAAACTCACTTCAAACTGCGGCGCTACCGTTAGCTTATCTAATATATTTTTTGCCATTACGGGATTGCAGGTTACACCTAGCAATAACACTATTCTCAGTACCGTATTCATATATTCCCCTTATTAGGTCAGGCTGTGCCTACACTTGCGCCTTGTTGCCGTGGTCTTCTAACCACTGGCGCCGATCTGCAGAACGTTTTTTAGCCAGCAACATATCCATCATTTCCATGGTGTTTTCTTCTTCATCTAAGGTTAACTGCACTAAACGGCGAGTATTGGGATCCATCGTCGTTTCGCGTAGCTGTAGTGGGTTCATTTCACCCAGTCCTTTGAATCGTTGTACGTTTACTTTACCGCGTTTTTTCTCTGCTTCAATACGCGCTAAGATGCCGGTTTTTTCGTCCTCATCTAAGGCATAATACACATCTTTACCAATATCAATTCTAAACAGTGGTGGCATTGCAACATACACATGCCCGGCTTTGACTAGTGGTTTAAAATGACGCACAAACAAGGCACACAGCAAGGTGGCAATGTGCAATCCATCGGAGTCCGCATCCGCTAAGATACAAATTTTATTATAGCGTAGCCCCGCTAAATTGTCGGAATCGGGGTCAATGCCCAGTGCAACTGAAATATCATGCACCTCTTGCGAGGCTAATATTTGCCCTGACTCCACTTCCCAGGTATTTAATATTTTACCGCGTAGCGGCATAATCGCCTGAAATTCACGATCGCGGGCTTGCTTCGCTGATCCGCCCGCCGAGTCACCTTCGACTAAAAATAGTTCGGTGCGGTCGTTATCGGCGGCGCTGCAATCGGTTAATTTACCGGGTAAAGCCGGCCCTGCGGTCACGCGTTTACGCACCACTTTTTTTGCTGCGCGTAACCGCCGCTGGGCGTTAGAAATACATAACTCTGATAACTGCTCTGCAATATCGGTGTGCTCATTAAGCCATAAACTGAATGAGTCTTTTACTACGCCCGATACAAACGCAGCGCACGAGCGTGATGACAGTTTTTCTTTTGTTTGCCCGGCAAATTGCGGATCTTGCATTTTCACTGACAACACATAACTACAGCGCTCCCAAATATCATCTGGGGTGAGCTTAACGCCACGTGGTAGTAAATTTCTGAACTCACAAAATTCACGCATCGCTTCCAACAAGCCTTGGCGTAAGCCATTCACATGCGTACCACCTTGGGCGGTGGGGATTAAATTCACATAACTTTCAGCAATCGATTCGCCACCCTCGGGTAGCCACACGAGTGCCCAGTCTGCGCCTTCAATACTACTGGCAAACTCACCAACAAACGGCTGTTCTGGCAGCGTTTCAAAGCCTTTGACCGCTTCAATTAAATAGTCTTTTAAACCGGTTTCATAAAACCACTCTTGGCTTTCTTTGGTTTGTTTATTAACAAATTTGATCCGCAAACCTGGGCATAATACCGCTTTGGCTTTTAATAAGTGATTTAGTTTAGTCAGTGAATAATTCGCGGAGTCAAAATATTTAGCGTCTGGCCAGAAGCGCACTGTGGTACCGGTATTGCGTTTACCTACGGTGCCAATCACGGTGAGATCTTCTACTTTGTCACCGTTTTCAAATGCCATACGATATTGCTGAGCATCCCGGCGTACGGTAACTTCTACACGTGTTGATAACGCGTTGACCACTGAGATCCCAACCCCGTGTAAACCACCGGAAAACTGATAGTTTTTATTTGAAAATTTACCACCGGCGTGTAATTTAGTGAAGATCAACTCCACCCCAGGGATCCCCTCTTCTGGGTGGATATCAATGGGCATACCGCGGCCATCATCTATCACTTCTAGCGAGTTATCTTCATGTAAAATCACATCAATGCGTGTGGCATGACCGGCCATGGCTTCATCGACGCTGTTATCGATAACTTCTTGGCCTAAGTGATTCGGCCGTGTGGTGTCGGTATACATGCCCGGACGGCGTTGTACCGGTTCTAGCCCATTGAGTACTTCAATAGCTTCGGCGTTATAATTTTGCTGACTCATAATTTTTATCTTTATATGCGCTAACTAGTTTTATTTGATGTTAAGAAAATCGACAATACTTGCAAAGGTGCGTTCAAAGCCAATAAAACTGTGATCGCCACCAAACTCAATCAATTGCTTGCATTGTGAATAATATTTTACTGCATGTTGAAAATTTAACACTTCATCACCCGTTTGCTGCAATAAATAAAGCAGCTCAGGGGTGTGTAATGTTGGTATCGTTAATGTGCTTAAAGCATCCATATGATGCTGGTTTAATTGGTATTTATAATCTTGATACGGATTATAATTTTCCCCGAGTAACGATGTTAATAAATTATAAGGTGCTACCGCTGGGTTAATAACCACCGCAGGAAGATGATAACGCTGCGATAAATAGGTGGCATAAAAGCCCCCTAGAGAACTGCCTAATAACACCGTATTAGACGTAAGCAATTGCTCTAACGCTATGATTGCTTGTAAAGGTTCGTGGTTTAACCGTGGCACACAATAATCAACATCATAGTGTGCCATAAGCTCACCAAAGCGCACAGCTTTATATGATTTTTCCGAACTGTTAAAGCCATGAATATAAATTACCCGTTTAACCATACCACATCCGTCTTAATCTGCAGCGTTGCTGACGCTGTGTTCAGGGTCAGCATTCTATACGCAGGGCCTCGGTTTTGCTGCTGCCAGTGCTCACTGTACTTAGTAAATTGCACCGAGCTTGCTGGAGTTGCGTAAATATCAAGGGTGCGAAAACGTTGCTGATAGTCATTGTGTACATGGCCATGAAAAAGGGCCGCAACCTGGCCATTATTCACCAAGGTATTTAATAGTTGTGGGCCATTTTCTAGCATATGTTTATCTAAATAGCCATTGATAGGTAACGGATTATGATGACAAAACAGCAGCTGAGTATTAGCTGATTGCGTTAAACAGCTGCTGATTTCAGTTAAATGTTCGGCGCTGATCCAGCCCGCCGGCGTGGGTCCTTTTGAGTTTAATAGCAATATCTCAACACCCTTGGCTATTAAGCGTTTTGCGGTACTGATTTGCCCGCCACTCATTTGTACCAGCAAGGCTATTTCGTCGTGATTACCCGGCAGCCAAAATAGCGGGCACGTTAAGCGGCTATTATGCACGAGCTGCGCAAAAAACTGATACGATGCCACACTATGATCTTGCGTTAAATCCCCACCAAAGACAACCGCATCAACTTGCTGCTGCGCCATATGGTCTAGGGCTAATGCCAAGTGCGCTGCGGAATTAACGCCAAAGTATTCGCCCTGTTTATCGGCAAATAAATGGCAATCCGTTACATGGGCAATTCGCAATAATGTTTTATCAAAATGGTGCGGCGCATCAAACCAAGCCATTATTTACATCCCAATTTAACGTCGCTCGCCCTTGCTCAACACAGGCAACAAGCCAATCATATAAAAACGCATTGAGTTGATACTTTTCATCTTTTTGATGCATTTTGGGATTCGGGTAACCATACGACGGTTTAATGCGTTGATGGTAATCATGATGCACTATCTCGGCTACTTTGGCATCGTTGTACAGCCGCACGGTTAAATACAGCGGCGTGATACTTTTAACCATACCGGTTAATTGTTGTATCGACACATCTAAGGTGTACTTTGCATTACCATCTATGGTTAACGCAAACTCACTGTTACCCAATTTTACTTTACGCACGCTGCTAACGCCGCGTTCTGCGGGTAACAGTTTTAATAGTCGCAAGTAATTATGCTCACACAGGGTTAAGTACTGTGGAAGGTTTTGAATGTATCGATTCGCTGCTAAAAGTGCTGTCAAAGTACCGCCATTACTCTTTAAAATTACTGTTTATGCCCATTTTTCGAGCATCCTGTGTCGGTTAAGCGCAAGCCATTGCAAGCTTATTACCGTTGCGGCGTTATCTATTTCGCCATTGTTTAAGCGTCGCTGCGCTTCTGCAAAAGTGAGCAAGTGAGTTCTAATATCTTCACCTTCACTCTCTAGCCCATAAATGCCAGTGGTGACTTGGCTTAAATCGGCGCGTGCTAAATATAAATGCAATCGTTCCGTTGTGCCTCCGGGGCTTGAAAGGTACGACAGCATAAAGGCCAGTTCCGTTAAATTCAGCCCGGCTTCTTCATAGGCTTCTTTTTTTACTACCGCTTCGTAATCTTCACTACCATCGGTCATGCCCGCTATACATTCTAACAGCCACGGCGAATGTTTGCTGTTAATTGCACCGATCCGTATTTGCTCTATTAATAGCACAGTGTCTGTTACAGGATCATAAGGTAACACTGCCACAGCATCGCCACGCTCTAATATTTCACGGCTAATGAGTTGCGATTTGCCACCGGCAAATAAAGCGTGTTCAAATTGGTATAAATTTATTTTAAAAAAACCATTATATAAGTTACGTATCGGTTTTAGCGTTACATCTTTATGGGTGAACTCAACGCGGTTTTTATTGGTCATTTTGTCACTTCCTTTTTATCGACTGAGTGCGTCGTTACAGGTTAATTAGCAATATATTCTGTTACACTTGAAAACCTTGTTTTACTAAAATTTTTTTTAGTTATTAGCTAAAACAGGTTAATATGCTCAATAGTACAAAATTTGTCTAAGGACTGAACTACACATGAAAAAGAACATCCTTGCGGCGCTGGTTAGTTTATCATGCGCAATTAGCGCTACGGCAGCCCATGCTGAAGATTTATTGCAAGTTTTTGAAATTGCCACAGCTAACGATCCTACCGTGTTAAAGGCAAAAGCCCAAGCAGACGCACAATCTTATCAAAGCGACCGTGCAATGAGTGCACTGTTACCACAAATTGGCTTAAGCATTGGCTACGAAAAAAGTGATGCAACTTCTTTTCAAATTGATGAAAGCACGTTTAATCAAGTAAAAATAAACAGTGAAACAGACCAATTCACCCGAGGGGTTAGCTTAAGTCAAACGCTATTTAATTTAGCAGCTTGGAATAACCTCGCAATCGCTGACAAACAAGCACTACAAGCCAGTGCACAATATGACTTTGCTAAACAAGATTTAATTGTGCGTGTTGCCGACGGCTACTTTAGTGTATTAAGTGCTATTGATAACCTTGAATTTGTTAAAGCCGAAAAGCGTGCCATTGAACGTCAATTAGAACAAACTAAGCAACGTTATGCCGTGGGCCTGACCGCCATTACCGATGTACATGAAGCACAGGCACAGTTTGATAACTCGGTTGCTCGTGAAATAGTAGCCAGTAATGCCGTTGAAACAGCCCGTGAGCAACTGCGTGAAATCACCGGTAAATACCATGCCAAACTCGACTTTTTAAATACCGACACCTTCTCTACGGTCAAGCCGACCAAACCGGCTAGCGACTTAGTAAAAATAGCCGAACAGAAGAACTTAAATTTACAAGTGGCAAAAGTAACGGTCGATATTGCTAAAGATCAAATTGAACTGGCAAAAGCCGGTCACTACCCTAAGTTAACGCTGGATGCGCGTTACGGTGATTCATTAACCGACCGTAACATCAATGGCACTCAGTTTAATCATCAACCCCGCGGCGATTCAACCTCGATTGGTATTAACCTCAGTGTGCCGCTTTATTCTGGTGGTGCCACCGTTGCAGCAAGCAATCAAGCGCGGGCGTTTTATGTGGCAGCCAGCCAAGATTACGAAACCAGCTATCGCGCAATTACTCGCACCGTTATTACCTCTTACAACCAAGTGGTATCAGACATCGCCACCTATAGAGCGCTTGAACAAGCGGTTATTTCTGCCGAAAGTGCACTAAAGGCTACCGAAGCGGGCTTTGAAGTGGGTACCCGTACCATTGTTGATGTATTGGTAAGTACACAAAACTTATACAATGCTAAACGTAATTTAGCCGATGTACGCTACCGTTATGTGGTGTCGACACTGCGCTTAAAACAAGCTACAGGCACCTTAACCAGTGCCGACTTAATGGCGATTAACCGTGGCTTACATGCCAGTTAATAGCTGCAACTAACGCCTTATAAAGCCAGCTGTTGCTGGCTTTTTGTATTTCACAGCGCTTAGCGTTAAACTACTGTTTTTATTTTTAGAGAGTTTTTTGTGGTTACCTCATCTCCTTTTAAAATATCTTTTTTAGCGCCTCGTTACTGGTTAACTTGGCTGGGTGTGTTTTTTTTATATTTGATCTCTTGGTTACCACAAAAATTACAGTTGGCGATGGGCAAGCAATTGGGACGCTTAGTATATAAGTATATGAAGCGCCGTCGCCATATTGCGACCGTCAACATTAAACACTGCTTTCCTGAAATGAGCGACACAGAGCAGCAGGCGCTAGTACTAAAAAACATGGAAAACACCGGTATGGCCATGGTCGAAACCGGGATGGCATGGTGGTGGCCTACATGGCGTGTGCAAAGAGCCTATGGTTCTATTAAGGGATTAGAGCACTTTGAGCGTATTCAAGCGTCAGGAAAAGGTGTGTTACTGCTGGTGCCGCACATCTTGCATTTGGAAATGGCGAGCCGAGTAATGGGCCTAAAGCACCAAGGTTTAGGTTTTTACCGCCCACATAACAATGCCTTAATGGAGTATTTTACCACTAATGGCCGACTGCGTTCTAACGAGTATTTAATTGGCCGCAAAGACGTTAAAGGCTTATTAAAAGCGCTGAAAAATAAAAAAATATGTTATTACTTACCCGATCAAGATTATGGCCGCAAGCATTGTGAATTTGTGCCATTTTTTGCCGTGCCCGACACCGCAACCACCACAGGGACACTGATTTTTGCCGGCAGTAAGCACTGTGAAACGGTAAGTCTTATTAGCTATCGCGATGATAACGGCAAATACCACTTAGAGATCCTGCCCGAGCTGGAAAATTTTCCCAGTGGCGATGACAAAGCCGATGTCACCCGTGTTAATCAGCGCATGGAGCAGGCAATAAACGCGGCGCCGGAGCAATATATGTGGCTGCATCGTCGCTTTAAAACACGGCCAAATAAAGATAGCCCTTCATTTTATTAACAATAGTGGTATAACATTAACAATTACAATTACAATTAAAATAACAATGAGCACTCACTATGTGGTTTTGGGTTAAACACTTATCACTGGCTGTGATACTAATTATACTCGCGTTGTACTTTTTATTAGGCAACGGACCGGTCATTGATTTTAAACAGACAGAAAATTCTGCCGCGCAGGGATTAACGAATTTTTACGCAAAAATTCGTAATCAAGTGACCACCAGTAAGCAACGTGAGCAGTTTGTTTTAACCCTAGAAAAACCAGCGCAAACGCTCGATCGCGTGTTAGCCGAGCGCGCTCGTCAAGTACAACCTATACCTCAAGATTGGACCGGAAACGAAGCGCCAAGGCGCTTTGAAGATGGCTCAACCCTCAAACAAGTACTTTCTCAGTACGCTAAAAATGAAGGCATTGAGCTGTATTGGTATTTAAGTAAAGACTACGTAGTTAAAGACCACTTTAGAGTAGACAGCAATTTTATTTCAGCGCTCTATCAAGTAGGTCGCGCTATCAATGATGACTTTGAAAGCGAAGTATTTACCTACTTATGCCATCAACACCGAGCAGCGGTTATTACCGAACTGCCTTCGGAGTTTGTGCGCACCAACTGCTTACAACTTAAAACTAAAGCTTAACGCTGCACTTTGCTACTCCTACGCTTCATTGAGTAGCAAAGTGAGCCAGTTAGTTTGCATTAAATATGTGCTGCCAAATGGCGCTGACATTGTTAATGTCCTCACTAAATTCGCTGCGCGCTACACAGCGTCCTTGTTGATCTAAACTCAGCACATGATAGCGCGAGCGGTAATTTATATACGCTTGAATCAATTGCTGCTGTTGCTCAGCCGTAATACAGCCTAAGGCAGCCGCATCGGTTAAAATTCTGACATTATCAGAGTAACGACAAAGCTGCTCAAATTGGTGCGCATAGTTAAGCACTAAATATTGAGTAATAAACTCAATGTCTGTCATCGCCCCAACATCTTGTTTTAAATCAAATTGCTGCTCATTACCTTTGGCTAAATGACTACGCATTTTTTCCCGCATGTTTATCACATCCTCTTTCAGCACGCTGTTATCACGCTGCTGGCACAAAATGTTTTTACGAATTTGCGCAAAGCGCTCAACAAATTCAGCTTGGCCTAAAATCAGCCGCGCGCGCACCAATGCTTGATGCTCCCAGGTCCATGCTTGCGTTTGCTGATAATGATTAAAGCTTTCTAAGTTAATCGCCAAAAGCCCTGATGCCCCTTCGGGGCGTAACCGCGTATCTAGCTCATACAAAATGCCCGAGGCGGTGCGGGTATTAAATAAATGCATTAAACGCTGCGCCAGCTTTAGGTAAAACTGTCGCGAATCAATGGCTTTTTCGCCACTGGTTTGGCTACTGCCATCGTGGTTATGGACAAACACTAAGTCTAAATCAGAATCGTACCCCACTTCCAAACCACCGGTTTTACCATAAGCAATCACCGCAAACCCTTTGCTCTCATCATTCGTGCCCGGCGGCATACCAAAGCGCTTCACGCAGTGATGCCAAGCAATATTCACCGCTTGATCGACAATCGCCTCGGCCAAGGCGGTTAGGTGGTCGCTCACCTTCATCACATCAAGTACATCGGTGGCATCTGCGGCGGCAATGCGCAGTTGATGAGTTTGCTTAAATTGGCGCAGTGCCTCCATTTGCATTTCTAGGTCGTCGGGTTCAATACGCAAAAAGTAGTGTCTAATTTCATCTTTATAGGCGCTCAATGGCGTGGGCTTGTACAGCACTGCGGGATCTATCAATTCATCGAGCAAGATAGGATACAAAGAAATATGTTCGCCAATCCACTTACTATAACAACACAATAATACTAACTGCTTTAACGCACCGGGGTTTTCGTAGAGTAACTCGAGGTAAGCGGTACGCGAGATAATTTTATTGAGTATTTGGCAAATAACATTAAAGGTGGCTGCACTGGCATTAAAATCGCACATTTGTTTGAGCAACACCGGCATCAGCTTATCTAAAATAGTGCGCCCACGATTACCTACTTTGGCTTTAGCAAGATGGCGTTTAAAATCTTGTAAGGGCACTTGCCAGTCTTCTTTTGGCTTATTTAAAAAGCTCACATCACCGTGATCCCAAGTGCTAATAAACGCTCCTTCACAGGTATCGAGCGGGGTTGTTTCTTCGCCTATTACATGGTTGAACTCATTGTGTATTTGCCCCATCACCTGCTCTAAATTAGCAAATGTTGCAGTAAAGTCAGCATGCCCTAGTAACACATTTAAGCGTTGTTGATTTAGCTCATCTTCAGGGAGTGTTTGGGTTTGTTGATCGTCAAAAATTTGCAAGTATTGCTCTACTTTACGTAGGTATAAATAATTTTTTTTCAGATCACTGGCCTCAAGTTCATCAATCACTTGGTTCGCCGTGAGCTGTTTTAATGCAATAAGTAATGACTGCGTTTGTAGGTTGGCTTCTCGCCCGCCTCTGACCATTTGCAGCGCCTGCACAATAAATTCCACTTCGCGAATACCGCCGGCACCGAGTTTGATATTATTGGTAAGTCGCTTACGGCGGACTTCTTGCGCTATCATTAACTTCATTTTTCGCAGCGACTCTATCACCGAAAAATCAATATAGCGACGATACACAAATGGTTTTAATAACTGGTTAAATTCGTCGACGTACGCATTAGGAGCACCGATTAAACGCCCTTTGAGCATAGCGTAACGTTCCCAGTCGCGCCCTTGCTCTTGGTAGTAGTCCTCAATAGCATTAAAGCTCATCACTAATGGGCCACTTTCGCCAAAGGGGCGTAACCGCATATCCACTCTAAATACTTGGCCATCTACTGTTATTTGGTTTAGTGCGGTTATCAGTTTTTGCGCCACTTTAGTATAAAACACCGAGGCTTCGAGAGAGCGTCGCCCGCCTTGGCTTTTTACATTGCGCGGATAGGCAAAAATAAGGTCGATATCTGAGGAGTAATTAAGCTCGCGGCCACCAAGCTTACCCATACCTAACACCATTAAGGGCAGTGGCTGGTTGTGTTTATCCAGTGGCATTCCGTTGGTTATTGCCACCTGTGCATACGCCCATTGGTTGGCACTCTCAATCAACTTATCTGCTAACAGGCTGATGTATTGCATGCTATTTTCTATCGGGTTATCACAGCAGAGGTCTAAAAACGCTACTTTCAGCCAGTATTTATCTCGGTATTGGCGTAGCATCTTATGGCAATCGGCTTCACTGATGGTACTAAGTTCAGCCTGCTCAAAAGGGTCATGAATGGCGCGATTATGTATTTCACAATCACTCAATAACCACTCTTTTAGCTGGGGGTACGACGATAAGCAGCGCCACGCAAAGTCACTTAACGCGAATAACCGTACAAGCTCTTCTGCTTGCTGTTGCTGTGGATACAGCTGCTGAAAACGTGTTTCGCCAAGTTTTTGTAATTGAATGGGAAGTTGCTGTACATTACTCATCAATACTCTCTTTTATATCATCGATAACCATACTAGAATGATTAAAAACCTATCAAGGTAAATACTACTTAGGAATACCATGTCATATTTGTCATTATCTAACACTAGTTTACTTGCGATTGCTATTAGTTTTGCGGTTATTTGCACTATCATCATAGGCTTAAGAATCATCACTCAGCTCAAAGCCAAGCAAGCGCTGAAAGAAGAGTTAGCACAACACGATAACTTTGCCATGGGCATTAGTTTCGCTTCTGAAATATCGGTAGTAATTGCCACTATGGCGTTTTTATTTGATGAAATAAGTATTAGCACAGCACAATCTAATCCGGTAAAAGTCATTTTTGTGATCTGCTTATTATTTCTATTTATTAAAGTGGGACATTTAATTCATCGCAAATGGATTTTATATCGTTTTAACGAAGAAGCGGCTATTTTAAAACAAAATGTCTGTGCTGCTCTGGTCGATTCTGGCATGCTGATCGCGAACTGCATTATTACTTTAGGGCTTTATACTTGGACCCATACTCAAGGCTTTAGCAGCTTACTGATCGCCTTTGTTAGCTTTTTTGTACTGCATGGTATGTTTGCCTTAGACAGTAAAATACGTGAACAGCGTTTTGCCAGAGCGAATCAAGGGGCATCTTTACAAAGTAACTTCACCTTGGAAAATACCTCAATTGGTATCCGTTATGCGGGTAAGTCTATTGCGTTGGCGCTGGCGGCCTATGCGGGATTGTCTAGCGCTGCGTTTCAAAATGGCAAAATGGTAGAAAACATTTTCACCTTAGTAATGCACTGCGGAGTGATGTGGGTGTTACTTTACTGCTTAACTTATGTTATAAAAAAGATATCGTTACCAAACATTGATACTTCGCTTGAAATAGATCATCAAGATAACATTGGCATTGCTTGCATCGAATTTGCAATTTTTTGTGCGATTGGTTATTTGCTGATTAGTATGTTTTCAATTTAACGTCGAGTAGTGTTTATTCAGTTGTTATACAGCAGTGCTGCTTTATAATTTATTAACATTTGCTTAAATGCAATTTAAATGCAACGGGGCCTTATGCTATTTGACGTAGCCGATTATCTATTGATTGACATAGATAATGAGTTTAGCAAAGCATTTATAGAGCACTACCTCCATAATGCCGAGCAAGCAGCGCCCAGCGGCTTAATTGTAGCTGGCGCAAATACGCGCCAGTTAGTAAAAATGATGTTTAATGAACAAATTAAAGATTACTGCTACTGTGACATTGAAAACGAAATTAGTGTTACTGAACTTGCCAGTTACCTGCACGAACACCACGCTATAAAAGGGGTATTAATTAATCACACCGATTACTTACTAGCCGATGATCGACAGCGCTTTATTTTTAACTCCATGCACGAAACACGCCTTTTAGTTAGTCACACCGAGCAAGGCTATACATTTACTCCCGTTGCCGAGAAAGGCTATGTGAACCACTTATCTTGCCATACTGATAGTACGAGAACAGCAATTGATCTCAGCGAGTTAGCATTGCACTTAAATAAAAAGAATTAATTGCACCAAACGTCTTGCTTACATACCATAGCGTTATATTTCAAGCATAAGTAAGCGATCCCCTATGCGAGTTCCTCATATTTATCAGGCCTCTAGTATTGTTTTAAATAACCCCGTCACCCTTGACGAAGATGCCGCTGGCCACATTGGCCGCGTACTGCGCATGAAAGTAGGCGAGCAAGTGTCTATTTTTGATGGTGAAGGCGGCGAGTTCCGCAGTGAAATAATTGAAGTCACTAAAAAAGTTGTTCGCGTAATGCCGCTCGAATTTAACCCTCATGATGTTGAATCGCCGTTAAAAATCCATTTAGGCCAGTGTGTATCGCGCGGTGATAAAATGGATTTTACTATTCAAAAGTCGGTAGAATTAGGCATTACCGAAATCACACCACTTTTTAGCCAGCGTTGCGGCGTCAAGCTCAGTGGCGAACGGCTTGAGAAAAAACACCAACAATGGCAAAAAATAGCCATTGCTGCGGCAGAGCAATCTGGACGTAACTTTGTACCTGTGGTGCACCCACCCATTGATTTAAAACAGTGGCTAGCCCAGCAAACAGCGGCGATAAAACTCACGCTTCACCCGCGTGCCGAGCACAGTATTAAAACCATTACCGTGCCCAACGACGGCGTGCGCTTTCTGGTGGGTCCTGAAGGGGGCTTTACCGATGAAGAAATGGCACAAACTAAACAACAACACTTTGTTGATGTGCGCTTAGGGCCGCGCGTGCTGCGCACCGAAACAGCGGCATTAACCGTATTAAGTGCTCTACAGCTGCAATTTGGTGATTTAGCTAATTGAAATAACTAAAAGCACCCTCATATCAACATTATTATTTATCTTAAGGCACAGCGCGCATGACAATTAAATTAGGTATTATTTCAGATCCAATCAGTGGGTTTAATATTAAAAAAGACACCGGCTTTGCGATGATGATGCAAGCACAAGCGCGTGGCTACGAAATTTACTATATGGAAATGGATGACTTGTCACTGCGCCAAGGTAATGCCTATGCTACGGCTGCCAAAGCACAAGTGTTTGATGATGCCAATAAATGGTATCAGCTTGAAGAAAAAGCGACTATCGCTTTAGCCGATCTTGACGTGATTTTAATGCGTAAAGACCCCCCTTTTGACACCGAATATATCTACGCCACTTATATTCTAGAACGCGCAGAGCAAGCCGGTGTATTAGTCGTTAATAAACCGCAGAGCTTACGCGATGCCAACGAAAAACTGTTCACAGCATGGTTTAGCGAGCACACGCCAGATACCTTGGTAACCCGTAGCCAACAACAAATCCGTGCGTTTTTAGCTGAGCATAACGACATTATTCTTAAGCCACTGGATGGCATGGGAGGCTCTTCTATTTTTCGCGTAAAACATGACGATGCCAACATTGGTGTTATTTGCGAAACGCTGACCGAACACGGCAGCCGTTTTGCTATGGCACAAAACTATATTCCCGCGATCAGCGAAGGCGACAAACGCGTGTTAGTAGTAGATGGTGAAGTGATCCCTTATTGCCTAGCGCGTATTCCACAAAATGGTGAAACACGCGGTAATTTAGCCGTAGGCGGGCGTGGTGAAGCACGGCCAATTACAGCATCCGATCTTAAAATAGCACAAGCAGTGGCCCCCACGCTTAAAGCAAAAGGCCTTATTTTTGTTGGCTTAGATATTATCGGCGATAAGTTAACCGAAATTAATGTCACCGCGCCTACCTGCGTCAAAGAAATTGAAGCGGCGTACGACATTTCCATTACCGGTATTTTATTCGATGCCATAGAAAAACGCTTGGCAAACTAACACCTTGCTAAGTGGCTATGGGCTCACTCGGCTAATAACTCATTTTAATGCGCTGAGTGAGCGCGCTACTGCTTTTATAGAGCACAATATTTAGCTTTTAAATCATAAATGTATGCCATACTAATAATTCCTTAACTAAAAAAGGTGAAATCTATGCAGTCATTAGAAAATCATTTTTTAATCGCCATGCCGTCGATGCAAGACCCTTTTTTTAAACGTGCTGTGACCTATATTTGTGAGCACAATGAAGACGGGGCAATGGGGCTGGTTATCAACCAACCAATCAATGTAACCGTAGGTGAATTACTCGATAAAATAGACATAGATAACGACAAAACGCAGCAAGCTGCGCAATTAGCGGTGTATGCTGGCGGGCCAGTTAAAACCGACCGTGGTTTTGTGCTGCACTCCCCCAAACCCGGTTATGCTGCAAGCCAAACACTGAGTAGCGATATCATGATCACCACCTCGAAAGATGTGCTTGCTGCTTTAACCACCAAAAATGCACCAGAACAATTTATTATTACCTTGGGCTACTCTGGCTGGGAGCAAGGGCAGTTAGAACAAGAACTATTAGATAATAGCTGGCTGATAATTAAAGCCGATCCAAAAATTATTTTTGACACCCCCGTTGAGCAGCGCTGGGAAAAAGCCGTCTCTATGTTAGGCTTTGATATCAGTCAACTCAGCAGCGAAGCAGGCCACGCTTAATAAGACTAACTATGACAAAAACAAATCGTAAGCCACCCGGCGAGCGCACTGTGATGGGCTTTGACTTTGGCACCAAAAGTATTGGTATTGCTATTGGTCAAGAGCTCACTGGTAGTGCTAGCAGTCTAAAGGCGGTTAAAGCACAAGACGGTATCCCAAATTGGGAGCATATTGCACTACAAGTCAACGAATGGCAGCCCGATCTTATGGTGGTTGGTTTGCCGTTAAATATGGATGGCACCCCGCAAGAGGTGACCTTTAAAGCTAAAAAGTTTGCCAATCGGTTACACAACCACTATGGCATACCGGTACACACTCAAGATGAGCGGCTCACCACCGCCGATGCTAAAGCGCGCTTATTTGCAAGCGGTGGCTATAAAAACTTAGGAAAAGGTAATGTTGATAACATGTCTGCGGTGATTATTTTAGAAAGCTTTTTTGCCAGCAGTTATGGTGAATAATAGTAATAGGCTCTGAGCATCAGAGCCTATTTTTTTGCTGCGAGGGGCAACTTAGCTCAACTTATCTTTATCGTCTAAGCCGTCAATGGTCACCCCTTGTAAAAAGCCCGCACCTTGCTGTTCATTATTGCGCAACTTAATCATTAAGCGTAAGTCATTTGGCGAATCGGCATGATACAGTGCGTCGGCATAGTTAATGCGCTGCTGTCTGTAAAGCTCAAATAACGCTTGATCAAAGGTTTGCATGCCCATTTCGACTGATTTGGCCATGGTTTCTTTGATGCCGCCAATATCCCCTTTTTTAATTTGCTCGGCAACCATCGGCGAATTCAATAATATTTCGATTGCGGCAACCCGCCCCTCTCCATTTGAGGTGGGAATAAGTTGCTGCGCAACGATGGCACGTAAGTTAAGTGCTAAATCATATTTAAGCTTGTCGTGCTTTTCTTTTGGCACTAAATGCATAATCCGATCAATCGCTTGGTTCGCATTATTGGCGTGCAGTGTGGCCACACACAAATGCCCTGTTTCAGCAAAGCTAAGCGCGTACTCCATGGTTTCTTTAGAGCGTATTTCACCAATTAAAATAACATCGGGCGCTTGACGCAATGAGCTTTTAAGCGCCGCTTCAAAACTTTCTGTATCTAAGCCCACTTCTCGTTGCGTGATGATACTTTTGCGATGCTCATGCACGAATTCAATCGGATCTTCAATGGTCAAAATATGACCTCGCTGGTTACGATTACGATAGCCAATCAGTGCTGCAAGCGAAGTTGATTTACCGGTGCCGGTACCACCGACAAACAACACTAAACCACGCTTCGACATAATCACATCGGTTAACGTTGAGGGTAAACCAAGATCCGCCACATTGGGAATTTCGGTGACAATTCGGCGAATAACCATACCGGCTCGGTCACGCTGCCAAAATGCAGAAATACGAAAACGCCCTTGGTCGGTCGCAATCGCAAAATTACACTCTTTAGTGCTGTGAAATTCGGCTTTTTGCTTGGCACTCATCGCCGATTCAACTAGTTCTAGCGCTTCTTCATCACTGAGCTTTTTATCATCAAGGGCGGTTAACTCACCATTAATTTTAGCGCTGATCGGCAGCTGACTAGAAATAAATAAATCAGAGCCTTGCTTCTCTATCATTAATTGTAAAAAACTATTTAAAGAATAACTCATCGCGGATCCTTACCCACTAAACTGGTTTTTATCTTGTGCTTTGGCCTGCGCGGCGGCATTCGTCACAATGCCATGGTTCACTAAATTAGTGAGGCATTGATCCATGGTTTGCATCCCTTGCGACGATCCTGTTTGAATAGACGAGTACATTTGCGCCACTTTATCTTCACGGATCAAGTTACGAATAGCCGGTACCGCCAGCATAATTTCGTGCGCCGCAACACGCCCACCGCCTATTTTTTTCAGTAGCGTTTGCGAAATAACGGCACGTAACGATTCTGACAGCATAGAGCGGATCATCGCTTTTTCTTCACCCGGAAATACATCAATAATACGGTCAATGGTTTTCGGTGCAGAGGTCGTATGTAGGGTACCAAATACTAAGTGGCCGGTTTCTGCTGCTGTCATTGCCAAACGAATGGTTTCTAAATCACGTAACTCGCCCACCAAAATCACATCGGGGTCTTCACGCAGCGCACTGCGCAGTGCATTAGCAAAACTATGCGTGTCGCGGTGCACTTCCCGTTGATTCACTAAGCTTAGCTTATTATCGTGAACAAATTCGATAGGATCTTCAATGGTCAGTATATGGTGATGTTTGGTTTGATTGATATAATCGACCATCGCCGCCAGTGTGGTCGACTTACCCGACCCGGTCGGCCCGGTTACTAGCACTAACCCGCGCGGGTTATCGGCAATCTTTTTAAAGATATCTGGCGCGCCTAAATCGTCTAAGGTCAGAACATCGCTGGGAATGGTACGAAACACCGCCGCAGGGCCGCGGTTAGTATTAAACGCGTTAACACGAAAACGCGCTAAATTAGGCACATCAAACGAAAAATCCACTTCGAGGTTTTGTTCGTAGTCCTTACGCTGATTATCGTTCATAATGTCGTAAACAAGGCCATTTACGTCTTTTTCTCCAAGTGCAGGTATATTTATACGCCGCACATCGCCGTCTACACGTATCATAGGTGAAACACCTGCTGATAAATGTAAATCGGATGCATTGTGTTGCACACTAAACGCCAATAATTCGGTAATATCCATTTATGACTCCACCACTCACTGATAAATATATGGTTACAATAGCAGAACGACTCACATCCGCCTACGCTAGAATTGCCGCTGCAGCAAAAAACTCACAGCGAAACAGCAACGAAATCAGCTTACTAGCTGTATCAAAGACAAAACCAAGCGCAGCGATTATAGCCGCTTATGAGCACGGCCAACGTCATTTTGGCGAGTCTTATGTTCAAGAAGCTGTAGATAAAATAGCGCACCTACAAGCATTTAGCGACATCATTTGGCATTTCATTGGCCCTATTCAGTCAAATAAAAGCGCCTTAGTCGCGGCGCAATTCGATTGGGTACAAAGTGTTGATCGTATTAAAATAGCAAAACGCTTAAATAGCCAACGGCCAACCACTAAAGCCGCACTCAATGTGTTGATTCAAGTGAATATCAGTTTTGAGCCAGCAAAGTCTGGCTGCCACCCTAATGAAATCACTGAACTGGCTGATTTTATTAACCAATGTGAGCATTTAACCCTGCGTGGCTTAATGGCTATTCCCGCTAAAACCGCGGATCCTCAGCTGCAACTACAATATTTTGAGCAATTGCAAACTTGCTTTGATAAACTACAGGCCTTATATCCTCAAGTAGATACGTTGTCGATGGGGATGAGTAACGATGTAGAAGCTGCAATTGCTGCAGGCTCAACCATGGTGAGGATCGGCACAGACATTTTTGGCACACGAACTTAAAAGGTGATAACAGACATATGTCA
>NZ_JBFJHD010000017.1:0-35132 GCF_041613455.1 Pseudoalteromonas sp.
AGTAAATATGAGTGTTATTGGCAGCGCGCATTGAGTGTACGCTGAATACAAAAATATAACGCTATTTATTTTAATGTACGGTTTTTTAAGGTTATTTTATTAATGTGTGAATTACTTGGCATGTCCGTTTTTTAGCATTTATGCTGTATTAACCTGTAGCAAAGCCCTTTAAGCATAAGGAATGTAAAGGTTAAAGGTGTTTATTCTGTCTCGTTCTGTTATTGTTATCTTGAACTAAACTGATACCAAAACTGTGACCCGTGTGTTGGTCACAGTTTCAAATGAGCAAAGATGAACTTTACAGACAAATCAATAAAAGCACTTAAAGCAAAAGAAAAACGCTACGTATTAACCGAGTCAGGTAATTATGGGGAAGGGCGTTTACAAGTAAGGGTTAGTGAATCGGGTGCTAAAACGTTTCGGGTTCAGTATCACATAAACGGTAAGCGCAAAGTAATAGGCCTTGGCAACTACCCAATTGTTGATCTGAAAAAAGCGCGCAGTAAGCATGCCAAAATAGCAGTTTTATTAAGTGATAATATCGACCCGCAAGAGCACCGCTTACAAAACGAAAAAGCCAAGTTTGAATCAGCAGCTAAAAAAACAATGCATCAAATGCTTGATGATTTTAACGTATACATAAGCACTCGCTGGGCAGAGTCAACCATCGACCGCACCGAAAAACTAATAAAGCGAAACCTCACCCCGTTTATAGCGCCCGACTTAATGCCCGACGAGTTCACAATAGATATGGCCCGCGACATTATTTACCGTGTTTATAACCGTGGGGCAAAAGAGCAAGCGCGACTGGTTCGCAGCGTATTAATGAGCATATTAAAATTCGCTATCGACTTTGATAACTCGCCAGAGCAATATAAAAAGCCCAGCCTTTACGACATTAAAACCAACTTCATAAGAGACATAAATTTTGAAACGCCAAAAAACACCGGCGACCGCTGGTTAAGCGAAGAAGAAATAAAAAAAGTATGGAATGCCGACGACCTGCCTTATTACACCCAGCAATACATAAAACTGGCATTATTGCTTGGTGGCCAACGAGTAAATGAGGTTTATGGCTCGTACGTAAGTGACTTTGACATAAAAAACAAAACATTCACCATTCCCGCAAGTAGAATAAAAGTAAAACAGCGGGGCGATCACATAGTGCCACTATGCGAAACCGCAATACCAATAATACAAGAACTCATGCAGCAACAGGGTAGCGCTGGGCAAATGTTCCCACATCGCGACAACCCCACAGCCACCGCTCACGTATCAACTATAAGAATGGCAATATTGCGATGGTGTGAAAAGAATGATGTGCTGCCATTTAACCCCCGAGACCTACGTCGAACCTGTAAAACCCTAATGGGTAAAGCGGGTGTCGATAAAATAAACCGCGACATCCTCCAACAACACAACAAGTTTGATGTATCAAGTGTGCATTATGATAGATATGACTACATGAAAGAGAAACGCCAAAGTATAGAAGTGTGGGAACAGTTTTTGCTTGATAATGTAGGCAAGTAAGGATTAATATCCTGTTCATAACTTGTGACTATAATTACTTTATGTAAAGTTATTTTATAATATATTTTTACAAAACTATTGCTAGTAACGAAAGCTTATGAGACTGTATTATCCGAATAAGACTAGATAAACAACAAAAAGTGACCAATAATTACATTGTACGATTGCTTACCAATAGCGCTGCATGTATAATTGCGCGCTCAAAATAAAAACAAACATTACAGCATTGGAAAGCAGTTAAATGGATGATGAAATACAGAAATTGTATCAATTGGTTTTTAAGGTAGCCAAGCATTTTTTAGAGCAGTTCGAATTGTTTTCAATTCAAGAATTAGCTGAGCACAATGAGCCAACTTATGAAGAGGTTGCCAAACGTGCAAAAAGACTAGCAGAAATTATCTCAGTATTTGCAGAACACGGGGATTGGAACAATGAAAGAGTTGTTCTTAACGCAAAACAAGCCGCTTTATATATGGAAAAGATGGCCCTAGCAATCTCCGAGAATAAAAACGAAGACTTAGCCCAAGCCGCTCAATGTCTTCAGAAAATGGATTTTATTTAATTAAACTATATACAACTTTAATGGAAAGTTGTTATTTCACTACAATGGAGAAGCTTATGAAACTAAATGATCTCGAAATGAAAAAGCTATTAAATGAAGCTTTTGAGTGTGCAAACACAATTGAGAAGTTACTTTCTTCTGTTGATGCAAAATTAGCTGAAAAGTCTAATAAAGCTGCATAGTAGTAAAGAAAGAATATAAAAGCCCGCTAACTAGCGGGCTTTTTTAATGGCTGTATAAATACACAGGTTGTTCAAACCTGAACAAAAACTTAATCTATAACATTAACCTAAAAGGAACTGTTATGGATTACAGCTATTATCAAAACGAAAACGGTAAATTCACTGCTAAAAAATTACCTACCACCAAAACAAACAGCGTAAAAATAAAAGATGATACTGACATAACAGGCCTTAAATATGCTCTCCAAGACGAAAACCCAAAGAACGTAAGCCAATTTAAAGCGCTACATGAAGAAGAATTCAGCAGTCATTACGACTATGAGCCAGAAGTAGACAGCTTTAAAGATATGGTGATGGCAAACAAAAATAAAGTACTGGGCGAAGACCTCTGGATTAAACTCTATTGGCATGAGCTCAGTATATTCATTAATGATATTGAAGACCTAGAGCTAGACGAAGAACCGCATAGTGTAAGTGACGATTTTGCAAAGCACTTATTAGACGTAAAAGTAGTCGAAGAAATGCAAGAGTTAGATTATAAGGACTGGGAAAGCTATTTATCTTCAATGAAGTTGCCAGATATTAAAGTGATAGCAAAACAAGCAGGCTTAAAAGTATCTAAAAATAAAGCGGAGTTAATCCACGAATTAATACTGCTTGAAGAACAAAGCAACGGCACATTAAAAAAGCCAAAACTAATTAAAGCATTACCACTAATGCTTGAGAAAATAAAAAACATACAACAAGTTTATATAAATGAAATTGAAAAAGGCTTAAAAGAATTTGAATATCCAGAAAAGTATAAAGCCGCTGTTTGGGTTTATGCTGCAGACTTCAACGAAGGTGATATAAGCGCCTTAGCAAAAGAAAAGCTGAGCGAATATAACCATATTTTAGAAGGAGACGAACAGGTTCTAGCATCCAATAAAGCTGCTTCAAACATAATTCATAATAGTGATCTAGGCCAACCAATAAATAACGAAGAGTCATGGATAGACGCTAAAACAAAGCACACACTTAAGCCGTCCATAAAAATCGCTTTTCAATACACAAATCACAACAAAGAACCATCAAACAGAGAGCTAAGACTAGATGCGATCATGTTCGATAATGGACTAACTTACTTTTATGGTTTTTGCTACAAAGCAAATGCCTCACGCACATTCAGAACAGACAGAATTGAAAAAGACATTGCCATTATTGAAACGGGTGAATTAATCAGCGTGCAGGATTTAATCAATCAGCAAATTGACGGGTTAAACAAACACAGCAACCCAGTTAAGAGCTCTTTAACACAATCGGTTATTCAAAAATCTAATGTGCAAAATACAGATAAAAGTAGCTTATTCAGCAAAAGACAAGATCAAACAAATGACAATGCACCTGAAAAACCAAGCACAAGCAGTATCGTTATTGGTTGGTTTTTAGGTATTTCCGCAATAGGTGGAGTAGGCTCTAATTTTGAGAAAAACGAATACCTAGCAGGAATGGTATGTTTTTTTGCGATACTCGTATTGATACCGCCAATACTAAATAAACTAAACGCCAAAAATAAAAAACTGGCAGAAGAAAAAGGAAAGTCTCACTCAAATTTAACGCAAAAGTCAGCAAATATATTTGGTTTAATCCTCATAATAATATCAGCTGTAATCGCCAGTTAAAAAACAGCCCGCAAACGCGGGCTTTTTTGTGCCTGGTGTTTAGTAAACTAAAACGACTTACCGGCAAATATAACCTTACCCACCAATGTACAATTACCATTAATTGGTATTAATTGCTCAGGCCAGTTGGGGTTGGCGGCTTTTAGAAACTTTTGGCCGCTTTCAATAATTAGCTGCTTAAAGGTCGCTTCGTTATTATCGTCTAGGCGCGCGACAACGTACGAACCGTGGATACACTCGGCTTCAGGGTCTACAAATATTAAATCACCGTCATAAAATTTAGGTTCCATGCTCACGCCTTGTACTTTTAGTGCAAAGGTTAGGTCGCTGCAATTTACGGGGCACATAAAGCGCTCTGCATCGTAGGCTTTAATTTCAGTTATTTCAGACCATGCGCCAGCTTGCACCCAACTAATTAACGGCACCGCCGCTTTAAGTGTTGGGCCCGGTGCAACATTACTGTTTTCGTTTTCACCAATTCCAAAGCGTAAATACTCGGGAGTGCACTGCAATGCACGGGCTAAAGCTTCAATATTACGCGGGTTTTTAGTTCCACCTTTTTCTAGTCTCTGTATTGCTGTTTGAGCAATCCCCACTAAATCAGCGAGTTCGTATTGAGTAAGTCCTAGCTCTTTACGACGTTTTTTAACTCTATCTGCGATATCCATATAAATTCCCTTTATTTATTTTTATAACTTTAAGTGATTATGTTCGGAAGATTATCACAGCTTTATGTTATCTCAGTCAAATAAGCAAAACTTATATTTTGATAACATAATGTTTTAAATTGAGTTGACAATAACATTATTGGATCATAGGATAAGTAAAAGTTATATTTTAAGAGGTTTTTTATGTCTGCAATTGAAAAAGCAGTTTGCCTAATTGGTGGGCAAACAAAATTAGCAAAATATTTAGGGACTACCCAAACAGCGGTTTTTTACTGGATTAACCGCCACGGCCAAGCCCCAGCGAAATACATCCCGCGTATTTCAGAACTAACCAACGGCCAAGTATCGGTATATGAGCTACTAGCCGACCACGTTAAAACCGACAAGGAGAGTGCAGCATGAGCCAATTAATCGCAGCCGATCATTACCGCCGCAATGTACGCGGCGAGGTAGTGACAATAAACGACCGCTATTTACGCCCAGCCGATGTGGCACAAAAGTGCGGAATGCACCGTTCATCGTTATACCGGCTGATGGATAAAGGGCAGTTTCCTAAAACCCATAAAATATCGAGCGGCCGTGTTGTGTGGCTTGAAGCCGATATTGAAGAGTTTATGCGTTTAGGCAGCGAGAAGTTTCAAGAGATTTACGGCAATAAGCAAGTTAATAACTAGGAGCAGGGCAATGGATGCATACAACACATTTAGTCGCGAAAAGTTAAGCAGTTTTAAAACATTAGCAGAGCAATGCCGCTATTTATTGAGCTGCAAAATTACCGCAGCAGCCAGCGGCAACACGCTACAAGCGCGCGTTGGTGACTTTGCATTACCCGTTTTTTGTAATGGCGACGAGTACCAAACAATACAAAAAGCGGTGTACTGGTTAAAAACACAAGCAGCCAACTATTTAAACGCAGCAAAAGGGGCATAACCATGGCAAACGCATTAGCTAAAAACCACACACAACCCGCACCACTTAAAGCTGTTGAGGGGCGCCACATACCAAAAGGCCTAGCAGAAATAAAAGCCCTACTAGGCAGTGAGCGCCACACGCCAGAATACGTGTATACCAAAGTGCTAAGCGAGCAAGAGCGCACATTAGTGTGTTTTGCAGCAGGCCTAAAGCGCCACCATTTAGAAAGCGGCTTTGCTAATTTTGATGCAGATACTCGCTTAAAAATTCACAAGGCTATTTTGCAAATGGAGCAATTAGTAAAAGCATTTACCGATGCTAACGCCATGGCCCCCGCTAAGTTTTTACAAAACGCCCCGCGCGTTGAAGCCAGCACTAACTATTCACATTTAACTATTAAAAAGGCGCAAGCATGAGCTCAACTAATCGCGGAACGGCGCGCAATGCAGATGATTACTACGTAACACCGCATTGGCTAATAGAAGACTTTTTAGCAGCGTTTGCTGAAAATAACATTTTGGTTTGTTCACCAGATGAAAACCCAAGAGTACTCGACCCAAGCGCCGGCGGCTGTGAGCAATACCCAATGAGCTACCCAACAGTATTAGAGCAAGAGGGTTTTACAGTTGAAAGCTGGGATATACGTGAAGACTCACGCGCTAATTTAACAGGCGTTAACTTTTTAAACGTGCCTAGTTATGAATCACGCAAATACGACATGATCATCACAAACCCACCCTTTAACCAAGCGCAAGCGTTTACCGAGCACGCGCTCGAAATGGTTAAAGAGGGCGGTTTAGTGATTATGCTGCAACGCCTTAATTGGTTGGGTAGCCAAAAGCGCAAACCCATGTGGCAAAGCTTACCGCTTGCGGCCGTTTATGTTCACAGTAAGCGCCCAGGCTTTGACCCCGCAAAACCAAGTAAAACCGACTCAACCGAATACGCTCACTTTGTATTTTGCAAAGGCTACGAGCTAGCCCCTGAATTATTTGTAATTTAACAACCAATAACAACACCCAAAGGATTACTGAAATGAACGCTATCAAAGACCAAGATCTATCTAAAAAACAGTTAATACTCAATATTGTTTTACACGCCATTGAGCAAGCTAATTTTACTATTCGCAATTTAAACAAGCGCAGCACCGTTGGCATGCTAATGCAGTGCGAAGACACGCTAACCGACTTACTACCAATCGTAAAATTAATTGCCGACGACGACGTTAATTTTGAGCAAGTTTACAGCCAAATGAGCATTGCATTAAATGCCGTACAAATTGGTGGCGAGCCAATGGAAATAGAGCTGTAACGCCGTGGTCAACCCGCAAGCAATTGACCTAAACGCCCTTAGACTATCTGGCATAGCTAAGGGTTTAATTTCGTCTATAAGCGATGTTGACGACCGCAACTTTTTAGCGCGCGGCCTGCAAAATGTGCCCGTGCCGCTGCAAAGCCGTATGGCCCGTAAATACATAGACCGCTACAACCAAAAAAAAGCAGGCAGTGAATACCGCGCCAACACATGGTTGCGCCGTACCATTGCGCGCCTAAAACCGCGCTTTGGTGTGCTGTTTAGTATTACTCAAAATATGCCATTGCCATGGCATATTTTAAGCAGTATTGAAAAAACCAAAAAACACGCAGGCACACTCGCTATGGAGTGCGTGCAAATAACGCTTGATGTAAGCGAAGAAAACCAACACCTACCGTACGAAAAAATAATATCGTTGACCTACGATGCAATAGCAACTCATGCAAAAGCGGTAGGCGCAAACGTACCATTTTACGCCATGCGCGATGAAAACTTACCCACCGAGTGCTACGAAATTGCTTTGCTAAAAATGCAGTGCGATAAGTGGTGGGCTCGCCAATTAAAAACGCTACGCCGCCAGTTTTTAGAGTTACTAGAAATTGCCACAGGCCAAGTAGGCAAAGATTTATACCACGATAAAAAAAGCAACAAATTTAAACGCCGTGGTGTTAGCCCGTATTCGTCAAAGCAGGCGCAACGCGAATTTAACTTTGCCCAAGCAAGTGGTCGCCAGTTCCTAGAAATGATGGAATTACAAAGCAGCGACGGCGACGTAATAGATTTAATTGAAGCAGTTAAAAGCGGCATGGCAAACCCCGCCAACCGCCGCAACGAATTAATGCTACGCATACGCGAAACCGAAGAGCTGGCCGACGAAATGGGCTATGTAGGTGTGTTTTACACTATTACGTGCCCGTCGCGTTTTCATGCTAATTCAAGCAAATGGAATGGCGAAACTCCCAAAGACGCACAAAACTATTTAACTCAAACATGGGCGCGTGCTCGCTCTAAGCTAAACCGCCGTGGCCTTAAGTATTTTGGTGTGCGCGTGGTAGAACCCCATGCCGACGGCTGCCCACACTGGCACATGATGTTATTTATGCCAAAAAACAAAGTGCAAGAAGTAAACGCCATTTTACGCTGGTACTTTATTCAAGAAGATAAAACAGAGCTATACGACTATTACGGCCCTGTGCAAACCCGCGCCAAAGTGGTTACCGAATGGGTGAATATAAACACCCATGGCGTGCACGTTAAAACCGTTGAAAAGTGCGTCAGCTATCGCGCAGGCACTAAAAAAAGCGAGCTGTTTAAAACCTACAAACAAAAGCGCCGTGAGTGGGGCCTTAAAAAAAGCCAAGGCAAAAAAGCCAAAGCGCCTAGTAAGTTTTATCGCACATTTAGCCCGCGCTTTGACGCCATTAAAATGGATAAAAGCAAAGGCAGTGCGGCCAGCTACATTGCTAAATACATCAGTAAAAATATTGATGGCTACCAATTAAACGACCATGAAGATGCCGAAACAGGCGAAAACCTGCAAGAGCAAGCTAACCCCGTTTTAGCTTGGGCTAGTACGTGGAATATTCGCCAGTTTCAGTTTCAGGGCTCGCCAAGCGTTACCGTTTACCGCGAGTTGCGCCGCATGCGCACCGCAGTGAATGACGAGGTAATAGAGCCCATTCGCCACGCTGCTGACGCGGCAAACTGGAAAGACTATGTAAAACTCCAAGGCGGCATGTGTATTGGCCGCGCTGCTAACTTTAAATCAATGTACGAAATTACACCGCAGGGTAACGACTACGCCGAAGTAGTGCGGCGTATTAAGGGCGTGCTTACTAATACAGATTACAAAGCGGTGCTTAAGCGCAGTCTTGAAAACGTGCACAACGTAATTGCAAGCACCAGCTTAAAAACGCGCCTTATCGAATGGACAAGGCAACTCAAAGGCACAGCCGAAAAACTCAACGCTAAGGATAACACCAACGTCGGCGCAGCCGACCTATCTTGGACTAGTGGGAATAATCGTACGCCTTACTCAGTAGGGCATACAGACGCATTATTGCTAAATATGATCGGTTTTACTTCAAAAGAGATCATTAACGTTAAAAAGGATCTGTTAGCGGGTAAGCGGGTTAGAAATAACGGCCATATTTACTTAATAAAAGACGGCCATTTAGTGGTACTGGATGAAGCAGCGCAGCAAAAAGAGCATCGCCAACACGCTATTGACTATATAGCCAACAGCGAAGCGCAAAAACACGCCCCAACTAACGAACAAACCGCCGCTAAATGTAAAAACAAGCTTAGCGACTTTAGCCCTGCGCAAATAAAAGCTTTAAACCAAGGCGGCAACGTGATCAGCGGCAACCGTGTTTACTACATGCAAGAGCGCGAGCTACACAGCTTTGAGCAACTAAACATGCAAGCGCCAAAATCGGCTATTAAACCAACCCCAACCGAAAAACATTTTGCATACGCTCGCGAGCTTTACGACCTAGCGCACATGTATGCAGAGCTTGACGGGCGTAACACCCCATCAAATACCAAATTTAATAAACACACGGCCGACATTATCGGCGACTTAGATTTAGCTAGATTAGTACTAGCTGGTGAAGCATCAGCAATCAGCAGTAACGATTGGTGGGCACTAGACTTAATGGCGTAGGAGAAAATATGACTATTCAAATTTCAAAGGTACTCATGCCAAGGGCATGTATTAGTTGCCAGGCATTTTGCCCAAAAGGTTTTGCAGATGATCAGCACAGCCCGTTTATTGCTAAATTCGATAAGCCCGCGCCTAAAACCCAATACGGCCAGTGCGGTAAAACCAATAACAGCGTTTTTGCTACCGAAATTTGCACCGGTTATCAGCAAGAGCCTAACGCCAACGTATTTACAGTAACTAACAGACCACAACCAAAACAGCAGGTGACATTATGAATACTCACTCAGCAGCAGAAAAAATGCTTTCAACCGGGTTATTTTATACCGCAGGAATGCTAGGCCATGCCTTTGGCGAGTCGCTAAAAGATGGCAACCGCAGTATTGAAAATATTAAAAAGAACTCACGCTACGAAATTATTGAAGAAAACGACCTAGTGAGCAAAATTAAAGTCGTCGCTATTGATGGCCGCAGAGTCACTATTGACCAGTTACAAAACACCGCATTGCTATTTAAGCGTCCAAGCTTATTGGTTGGAGGGCAAGCGCATGGCCACAGGTAAGGTAAAAGCGGGTGACGTTTTCAATAATTGGACAGTATTAAACGAAGACCGCCGCAACCGAGGGGTGCAGCATTTTATGTGTAAATGCGTATGCGGCACTACTCGCGTAGTACGCAAAGATAATTTAGGTCATGTCCAGGGCTGCGGTTGCGAGCGAAAAGAATATAAATTTCGCACCGGGCAAATAAAAACAACAGCAAAGCCAAGCACTAAAAAAGCGCGAATTGTTTCACCAAAAGCAGTAAGCGCACCGGCTAAAATGCCGCACCACGAAAACCAAGAGCCGCGCCCGCAACACCAGCAGCGCAGCAAATCAAAACGCGAGCTGCTAGAAGAACGCTTAATGCAAATGCAGTTAGAAAAAGAATTAAGCGAATTATGGTGATCAATGAAACCAAACGTTAAACGCCGCAACTGGGTGTATCACTCAGTTGTTAAACCAAAGCAAAGCGAGCAGAAAAATGAAACAAAAAACAGCATTGATGTGGGTATTAAGAGGTTTTTACTTACAAATCGGCTTTACCTTGTCAGCAGCGGTTTATGAGTTAACCAAACTCGCTGCAAACATTTTATTTTATTAACCAAAAAGGAAACGCACTATGCACCAACAAAATAAACCACTCGATAAAGGCCGCGTAGCCTGTATTGCTGAAAAATACCAGCAAGGAAACACCACCAAAAACCGCTACGCCACATTAGGCCGTGCCACTAAATGGCCCAGCAACAACCAAGGCGGCAGCGACAGTATTGAAATAGAACTCGACACTATGCCAATAAATCAACAAGGCCCGTTAAAACTATATATATTTTGGGAAAGCGAAAGCCAGCAAAGCCAAGCGCACAATAACCAGCCACAAAACCACCAAAACCAAAGCCAAGGTTATGCGCCAGCACAATACCAAGGGCAGTATGATCAGCAGCAAAACGCGCCGCAACAAAACCAGACACAATATAGCCAGCACCGACAGTAAACAGCGCCAACAAAAAAGCCCGTATTAAACGGGCTTTTTAATGCGTGAAATAAAGTAAAGACTATAGCCCAACTAATTCCAATTGTTGTTCGCGAGGTAGGCTTTTAATAAGTGCGGCGGCTAATTGTTGCGTGCTTTGTACCGGAGGGTTTAAGAAGTGATCAAACGATTGGGTAATACGAAACGTCGCCCCGCATTGTTTTGTATTAGTACACGAGCAATATAAATTTACTACGTGAGCGCTTTGCGTTTCACGCGATGTAATCGTAGCTTTAGCTTCGCAATTTGGACAAGTAACACGCGCCATAATATTCACCAATCGTTAATAAAGTACACTGTCATTATATACAGTGCTTTTATGCATAACAAATAAGCATTTACAAATAGTAGCAATATACCTAAAATAAATTAATTATCACTTAAGTGATAAGTAATTTAAGGGTTTTAGCATGCAATATTTGTTTAAAGGGTCACAAAGCCAAGAGCGATTAGATTGGTTATTCGCCATGTGCAAAATTAAAAGTGCCGACATAAAAGCCGCCGCAAGTGATCACCTGGTTAAAGGCATGAGCAAAACCCATGCAGCACTGTTAAATAACGTACCCGCGCCAAATTTAACGCGAGCATTAAAAACCTTAAATACCTATGCCGGATTAGTCGAAAAAATAAAAGCGCACGATGCGCAGCATAGCAAGTTTTACGCTTTACGCGCTGGGCTCTAAATCAAAATTTAGCTGTAACTTACTGCCAATTTCAGGATCCCTTGCTACTTCATCACTCATTAATTTAATAAGCGGTTTAGTCTCATTTTTAAAATACATGGCATCGTATTTAGTCGGGTCGCCAAGGCCTGCATTGTTAGCCGGAATAATACCCGCCAAGCCAGGCGGAAAGCGGTGGGCGTTTAATATATCTTGCGCCGATACGTTTTTAACGTTCATAAACTCGTCTTTACTTTCAAAATTACCCACAGGGATTATTTGTAAGCCCTTTTCTTTACCGTTGGGTATGTTTACAAACAACGAGCGAAAGTTACCCACGCCTTTACTGTCTTGTATTTTTTCTTTTATATCGTCTTCAACGTCGGGGTCTAAGTTCGGGTCGGTCGCGTACATAATAAAACCCATGTGCGCGCCGTTTAAAAAGTATTTGCGGCGGAACAAAGTAGCGTCTTCATTTAATAAAGTAGCCTGCAAACCGCCCAAGTAATCGGCCAAACCATACACTTGCTGCACTGGGTCATACTGGCGAACCCAAATAATGTCGCGCTTTTTATATTTTTTAACTTGGCTGTTTCGCTCAAGTACCACCGCGCCGCCATCACCAGCAACACGGGTACGGTAACTAGGCAGCGGAAACAACCTTACAACTTGCCCAAAGCCATTACGTATTTTTAAAATTGCCACATCGCCAAATTGCACCAAATTTAAAAAGCCCGCCTGTACTTGCTGCGCACTCATACCGCCAGATATAAAACGCCCAGCAGCCATATTTGCACGGCTGTGTACTATGCCACCGTGCTGCGCATTACGGCGGGGTAAGTTAGCCAATAAATGCCGGTCAACTGGCGGCTCCCAGTAATTATCCATATCGTTATAAAATAGCGAGTCGTAATCGGTTAGCCACATGTCGGGCATAACTTGTTCGGGCAAGCCAAACACAACGGGCGCATTTTGCTTACCTTGCTGATCGTGCGGCTGGTCTGTTAGTTGCTCAGCGTTTTGGTTTAATTCTGCATTGTCCATCGTGATTTTCTCTTATGTGCGTGGTTAAGTGGTTCGTTAATAACAGCGTGGCTAATAGCAAAAAATACGTCTGCATGGCCTATGGTGTTATCGCGGCTCGCTTTAAACGTTATAGCACCGCCCGAGTCGGTACTGGTGCGGCGTATTGAAAGGCAGCTCATAGCAATGTCTTTATGTTGGGCGTCCCACTCCAAACGGCCGCCCTCAATAAGGTCTATCATTTTAAGTACTAAGCGGGTTTTGCTGCTTACGCTGTAATGTATGGCTGTAGCTTCGCGCGGGTATAACGTGCTTATAGAGTCAAACACCCCCGCGCCAATGCCTGTTGTATCTACACCAATATAAGTAACGCGGTATTTAGCGTATATTTTTTGAATTTCGCTAACGTGGTGCGAAAAGTTCATACCGCGCCAATAGTGCTTTTCGAGTATTCTAAATTTTTCACCGGCTTTTTCGGGCGGGGCAACTACCACTAATGCAGCGTTATCGCGGGTGCGCGATGGGTCATACCCCAGCCATACCTCGCGGTTACCAAAAGGTTGTGCGGCATTGGGTTTGTGATCCTGCCAGCGGGTGGCATCCACCATGGCTTTTTCAAGGTCGCTGAATTTAAATATACTGTCGGCATCGTCCACAAATATGCACATAAACAAGTTATTAAAATCATCGGCGTTGTATTCGTCGCGCAGCTCTTCAATGTCGAACAACTCACAGCCACCGCGCAGCGCATCCTCAATAGTAACTACATAGCGCCATTGTTTATCGGGGCACAGCCTGCCGTTATCGCGTAATTCTACAAACGTGGGGAACTCAATTTCTTCGCGCTCAGCGCGGCCTTGTCGCCAGTGATCACCAGTCCAAAATGTATACGCAGGGTGGGCTTTAGTAGAAGGGGTCGAAAAATACGTTTTACGCCACTTTTTGTGCGTGGCCATAGCGCTGGCAAGTTTATTAAGCTCGTTAAACTTACCAATCCAAAAATACTCATCTACATACACATGGCCATGGTAACTTTGCGCCGTTTTACTATTGGTGCTTAAAAACCGCAGCTCAGCATCACCATGTTTAGTGTGCAAAGTAATTGGGTTACCGGTTAGCTCTATTTCAAAAAATTCATGCGCAATAGCAATAATATAACTGCGAAACACCTCAGCTTGTGAGCGGCTAGCCGACAAAAATATTTGTGGGTCGCCCGTTAAAACCGCATCTTTAAACGCTTCACCCGCAAAATAATACGTTGCCCCAATTTGGCGGCTTTTTAAAATATTACGAATACGTTGATGCAAGTTGTCGTGCATCGTTTTTTGGTATTCAAACAGCGAATCGAACCAAGTACCAAAGTCCTCTTCGGTTAAATGGCTAACATCGTTTTTACGCTTACGGCCTTTGCTTTTACCCCCTTCGCTATTATTGTTTTTGTTACCGCCTTTATTAGTGCTTGGTGGTTCGTTAGCCTGGGCTGCTTTTTTAGCTTGATCAACACGCTGCTTTTTAAGCTTAACGTGCTTTTCTATCAGCATGTCGAGCTCTTTTATTTGATTGCCTGTTTTGTCGCTAACATCGGTAAGTATTAAAATGCGCCGCGCAATGGCTTCATCTACGTCTTCTTCGCGCAGCATATCGCGCCAATTGTATTTATCGGCCCAATAGTAAATTACACGGTTGTTTGGTAACGCCAGTTCTGCGCGTATTTCGTCGGGCGTGTGGTGGCGTAAATAAAGCCGCTTAGCGGCTTCGCGAATTTCAGAAGAGTAGGCCATTTAGTATTACAATATGCTCATAAAAATGATAACTGCGTACAGTGTATTCATTTACAACAAGCTTATAACCGCTTAAAAATACTCACGTTTCCTAAAAACCCAATATAGGAATTTGCAAAAAGCTAACTAGGTGAACACGCCTTTTTTTATGGCTATGCTGCGTTTAAATATTCAGTAACGCACACGGCAAACTAATGGCAAAGCAAACAGGTTGGGTAATTGCAGCAACAGAAGGCGCAACGGTAGACGGTCGCATTATTTCAAAAGAATGGATTAATCAAATGGCCGCATCGTATTCAGTTGACGAATACACAGCACTTATTTGGCCAGAACATTTCCGCTCAAGCTGGGGCCCAACCGAGGGTAAAAACTGGGGCCAAGTTGACGAAGTAAAAGCCGCTAAAAAAGACGGTAAATTACGCCTGTTTGTAAAAATCACCGCTAACGACTACCTACTAGCTGCCAACAAAGACGGCCAAAAGCTGTTTATGTCTATTGAGCCAAACCCCGACTACAAAAGCGAAGGCCGTTGCTACCTACAAGGCCTTGCCGTTACCGACTCGCCAGCCAGTTCAGGCACCAGCCGCCTAAAATTCTCTATTGGTGATAACGAAGCCGATCACGAATATAGCCAACTTGAAGCGCTAACACACAGTGACTTTATTACCACCAATAGCGAGACAGTTACCCCAAATAGCAAACAAGCCAAAGCGCAAAGCTTAATGGCGCAACTATTTAGTTTATTTTCTAGCGATCAGCAGCCAGCAGATCAAGAGCCATCCACCGAGGAAGAACCCATGAACAAAGAACAGTTTGATGCCCTAATGGGCAAGGTTGAAGGATTAGATGCCAAGGTGACTGACCTTGAAACTAAATTCAGCAAGCCAGCAGAAAAACCAGAAGTTAAGCCAGAGCCAACACCAGAGCCAGAAATTAACCCAGAGCCAGCAACAGGCGTAACCGCTGAGCAATTTAGCCAGCTAATGGAAAAAATGGACGGCTTTGGCAAAAAAGTAGACGGCATGCAAACCAAATTTAACGCCCTAAGCCAAGAGCAAAAAGGCCAAGAGCCAGACCCAGTAGGCGGCGAAACCATAAGCCTGGTTTAACCAAAAACTAAACCACGTTTACCTTTATTAATGCATAACAGAGCGAGATAACGCATGCACTTAAATCAAACAGCCGCTGGGTTTTTAAAAACATACTCAACGCAAGTCGCAAAATCATTTGGTGTAGAAGACGCATCACACAAGTTTGCCATTTCCGACCCAATGGAAACTAAACTGCGCGCCGCGCTTTTAGAGTCGGTCGAATTTTTACGCATGATCACCACCATGCAAGTAGACCAAATTAAAGGCCAAGTTGTAAAAGTAGGTAACTACGGCCTTGCAACAGGTCGCAAAGCAGGTGGTCGTTTTACATCAAGCCAAGGTGTTGCTGGCCACGGTTACGAGCTAACCGAAACCGATTCATGTTCAGCAACAACATGGGCGCTGTTATCTACATGGGCCAATGCCGGTAATTTAAATCAGTTTATGAAGCTGATTAACGAAAACGCCACGCTGCGCTTTGCACTCGACATGCTACGCGTTGGCTTTAATGGTGTATCGGCTGCCGCAACATCAGACCCTGATACTAACCCAAATGGTGAAGACGTAAACAAAGGCTGGCATCAAATTGTTAAAGAAAAAGCGGCCGAGCAAATTGTAACCGACCCTATCTTTTTCGACCCAGCGGGTGGCGGCGACTACAAAACCCTAGACGCCATTGTGACCGAGCTTAAAAACACGCTTATTCACCCATCATTACGTAACGACCCGCGCTTAGTGGTGCTAGTTGGTAACGACCTAACGGCCACCGCGCAAACGCACATGATGAACCAAGCCGACAAGCCAAGCGAAAAAGTGGCCGCACAGCAAATGGATAAAAACATTGGTGGCATGCGCGCATATACGCCGCCGTTCTTCCCGGGCAAACGCATTGCAGTAACTATTTTAAGCAACTTGCATATTTATACGCAAAAAGGCACAGCGCACCGCAAAGCCAAAGACGAAGAAGACCGCAAGCAATACGAAAACTCGTACTGGCGTAACGAAGGCTACGCAGTTGAAGAGTTTGAAGCGTACGCAGCAGTTGACGAAGCAGCCGTAACAATTGGCCCTAACCCAGCGCCATAGTGACCACAAATGCTAGGCCTAACCGCCTAGCATTTAACCATATTATTAAAAATAGGATAGAGCCATGAGCGCCATTGCTAATTTTAAAAAACGCAAGCTAGCAGAAAAAGCTAAAAGCAACGCAACAACGGGTGATGCACAAATCACTATAACGCCAGCAAACACCGCGCTTAAATTACTCGCGCAGTTACTGGGTTGCGACGAATCAAAAGCCATTGAAACAGCGCAAGAATACGTTGACCAAAACATTCATTTTTTTAATGTAAACATGAGTGTTGATCCTGCAGCGCCAGGCGAAGAAAAAACAGATATTTCAAACGTTGAACATGCAACCGACCAGCTAAACGCCAGCATTGAACATGTTAGCGATGCCGCCGCAACAATTGCCAATAGCGCCGAGCAAACAACCAGCGCCGCTAGCAATATCGAAAGTGCAGCAGATAAAGCCAGCGATGCCGCCAGCGACCTAGCTTACCAAGCCGATGACATTAACAACGCAAATAGCGACTTGGCCGAAACGGTAAAAGAGCTAAAAAAGCCGTCGGCGGCGCCAAAATCCTCCAATTCAAAGAGCAAAACCAAGCAAAAAAACAGCTCGAAAAAGTAAGCGTAACGGGTTCAGGGCAGTACGCCCCAAGCCTACATTTACAGCTCATTGAATTAGAAGACGACTTAAAACGGTTAAAAGGTTTTGCGCGCCGCATCGACAAAATAACCTATAAACGCGACGTGCTATTACCCAAGTGGTTACCCATTGTTGAGCAGCATTTAGCAAACATAAAAGAAGGAAAGCCCAATGACAACCCGATTTTTGCTTACTGCACTGTTTGGCTATTTGATATTAACGACCTTGGCCGTGGCCTTGAGTTTGCTTTTACAGCCATTGAGCTCAATCAGCCCATGGCTAACAGCATACGCCGCAAGTGGCCTGGTTTTATTGCCGACACTGTTTTTGATTGGGCGCAAACCCAAGCAGAAAAAGGCAGCAGTATTGAACCGTATTTTGGCCAAGTGTTCAGCAACGTTGCGAACCATTGGAAATTACCTGAGCAAGTTACAGCTAAGTACTACAAGTTTGCGGGCCTTGCGTTACTGCGCAGCAAAAATGGCGACATTAGCCCGTCAACCGTTGGCGACGTGCAAAGGCTACAGCAAGCCGACGGCTACTTAGCCAAAGCAGCAGAGCTACATAAACACGCACAAGTAAAAACAGTACGAAACAAAATAGCCATGAGATTAAGAGCCATTGCCGAGCTAAACGCCCAGTAATAGCCATTACTCCCAACCCTCCAGTGCACTAGCCGAGTGTTTTAACGGGCGACCGTTAAAAAACCACTAAGACGCTAACTGCACTGAACCCAAATTATTAAGGTATGCGGTATGTCATTTGGATTTGAAGCAACAGCACAAAACAGCATTGAAATAGATGCTGCAAGCGGCTGGCCAGCGCTAAGCACTGGCGAGTTTCGCGATCATCGCCGCATACCAGAGTTTTTTGAAGAAACCGTACTAGCCGACTCGCTCAACCGCAGCGTGCTCGAAATACAACAACAACTGCTTAAATACATTGCGAAAGAAAACACGGACGTTGCTTTCACCCAAACAAACGGCGTGCCTAACTTTAGCCCCAGCCAGCAAAGCGTTTACCGTGGTGCCGTGTATGCACGTTCGCACTCAGATTTAATGGGGTATTTTTCATCGGTAGACCAAAAAGCCGCAGGAAATAACAAAGCCGACGATGTTGAACAACAAAACGCAATACTTGCGCAATCAAACCGTAGCATTCGTTTATTGCTTGGCCTTGGCCGCGCAGGAGTGCAATTGCTATGAGCCAAACAATTACCCAATTGCAGCAACTAACCAGCTTTTTATTGCAAAGCCTAAAAGGTGCAATACACACCAATAATTTAGACGCATGGCAAGAGCGCGGCACACTAATAATAAGCGGCGAAGACAAAGGCCAAGACGGTTACGCAGTAGCAAAGTGGAAACACACAGCGGTTATAGCAATCGAAGATTTTCCGCACCGCAAAGTAAACCCATACAACTTACTAGCAATGGTGAGCGCCTTTTTAATAGATAGCGACTGGCCACGTGACGAATACGGCCTTGATGACCCCGAAATAGACATTGACGTAGTAAGCAAAGACAACGCAACAGTGCTAATCGACGTGCAACTAATTGACGACATCGAGCTAATACCCGCCGACAACGGCCCCGTATTATTTAACGGTGCACGTTATTACGTATCGCTAGCCCCAATTAGCATAGCCGAAGACGTAGACGTAAATATTAAGGGCCAATCATGAGCTTAGTGATCACCCCAAATAGTAAACAAGCACTCAGTGCAAAACAGCAATTGCAGCTATTGGCATTGCCTAGTACTAAACGCATTCGCTTACTTAAAACGCTTGGCCGATACGAGCGCAAATTAGCGCGCCAACGCATACGCGCGCAAACCACGCTAACCGGCACTAAGTTTGCCCCGCGTGCAAATGGCAAAAAAGGCAAAATGCTTAAACGCATGGGTAAAACATTAGAACCCTACGTAAAAGCCACTAATCGCTTAGAGCTAAAACATAAAAACGCCCTAACCGGACGAGTAGCCGCGCTGCAACAACAAGGCGGCAGCGAAAAAATGACCGCCGCCCGTATGGCCCGTATTCATGGCAAGCCAGATTACAAAGCACCATGCACCCGCAGCCAAGCTAAAGCGTTATCGGCCGAAGGGTACAAAGTACGTAAAACCAAAGGTAAAGGCTACCGACGCGCAACCATAAAAGAAATTATGGCAAGCCTTAATCACGGCAAAGCGACCTTAATTTTAAGCAAATTACGCGGCGAAAAATCACGTAATAGCTGGAGCATACCCGTTAAAGCCCGCCCATTTTTAGGCGACACACCGCAAAACGTGCAAGCGCAATTAGCACAAATTTTAAATAACCTTAATAAACGAGGATAAACTAATGTCACTAGGTAAAGTGCAAGTTAATAACTTAAATTTGGGGCAGGGTGACATTAGTGCCATCGAACGCCACTTTTTATTTATAGGCCGCGCAGGTGATGCAGCCGAAGAAAGCCAATTGTTTAGCATTGGCGCGCAAACCGACTTAAGCAAAACATTTGCCGATAGCCCACTGCGCGATCAGCTTATTGCAGCGCAAAAAAATGCAGGCCAAAACTGGACGGCAGCGGTTTACCCACTAGCCGAAGCCGAGACCATTATTGACGCAATTGACCGCGCCAACGAAGTACAAAGCTTTGAAATGGTAGTTGTATGTAACGAGCAAAAAACCAGCGCCGAAATTACCACTATTCATGATCACCTAGAATCGTTAAAAGCCACATTAGGCCGTTTTGTATCTGCATTAATTGCAGTGCCAGGCATAGATGTTGCCACGCAAACATGGCCCGCTTATGAAGCCGCAACCGTTGCACTGCAAGCAGGTATTGCCGCGCACTTAGTAGTACCTGTACCACAATTACACGGCAATAACGTAGGCGTATTAGCAGGGCGATTATGCGACCGCAGCGTAAGTATTGCCGACAGCCCAATGCGCGTAGCCACTGGCAGCGTACTTGGCCTAGGCGCAGCACCGGTTGACAGCGAAAGCGAACCACTATCGCTAGCCACACTAAAAACTCTAGCCAATGCCCGCATGAGCGTGCCGCAGTGGTATAGCGATTTTGAAGGCACTTATTGGAGCGACGCCCAAACGCTAGACGCAGAAGGCGGCGACTACCAATACCTAGAGCACCTACGCCCAGTGCATAAAGCCAGCCGCGAAGTGCGCGTATTAGCCATTCGCCGTGTAGCAAACCGCGCCCTTAACTCAACGCCAAACAGCATTGAGCTAAACAAAGCGTATTTTATGAAACCGCTACGCGCCATGAGCAAAAGCACCACTATTTTAGGTACCCAGTTCCCCGGTGAAATACAGCCGCCAATTGAAGGCGATATTTCAATTGTATGGACCACCAATAAAACCGTGGTTATTTACATGGTACTGCGCCCATACAACAGCCCTAAAGAAATCACCGTCAACATAATGCTTGATTTAAGCAGCAACTAGGAGCACTCAACATGCGTTTATCTGGAATGAATTTTAACGTGAACTTGGGCGACATTATGCTGCAAGTTGACACCGCATCATTAGCTATTACCGACAACAGCTCAGTAAGCCAAACGGGCGGCGTACCCGATGGTTTTGTAGATGGCGACGTATCGGCCAGCGGCGAACTATCGCTTAACGCCAGCAACTTTAACTTAATTTCAGAAGCGGCAAAAAGCGCCGGTTCGTGGCGCGGCATGCAAACGTTCGACATTTTGTTTTATGCCAAAACCAGCAAAGACGAAATGAAAGTAGAAGCCTTTGGTTGCCGCATTAAGTTAAGCGACATTTTAGACATAGACAAAAAAGGCGGCAGCGCCAGCTTGTTTAAAATACCGTTTGATGTAACAAGCCCCGACTTTGTAAATATCAACGGTGTGCCGTACCTGCGCAGCGAAGAAATTGAAAACATAGTGCAATAAAAAGGCAGTTAGTAAATGGATGATCTAGACCACCTAGTAATTGCACAGGAACGCGCTGAAAAACGTTTTGTTGATCAGCGTCTAAACGGACTTAAAAACAGCCGTGTTATTAGTGCAACGGAATGCATTGATTGCGGCGACCCAATACCCAAAGCGCGGCAAAAAGCCATAAAAGGTGTGCAGCGCTGTGTACCGTGCCAATCGTTAAGCGAGTAGCAAAATGACCAATATCAAAGTGAATTACAGCTTTATTTCAGAACTAGAAGGTGGCGCGCAATTAAACGGCTATGTGCCCGATGCAGCCAATTCTAAATCTGGAGTAACCATTGCCACTGGCTTTGATATTGGCCAATGCGACGAAGCCGCATTGAAATACTTATTGCCCGAATTTATTGCTAATAAATTAAAGCGTTTTTGCTTATTAAAAGGCGAGCAAGCATTAAAAGCATGTAAGCAAAACCCGCTTAACATTAACGAAAATGAAGCAACCATTATTGATTTATGCGTTAAGCAGCAATCAACCGATTACCTAGTTGCTACTTACAACAAGCATTCAGCCATTAAGTTTGAGCAACTGCCAGAACCTATGCAAACCGTTATTGCGTCGGTGGCATTTCAATATGGCAATTTAGCAAAGCGTTGTCCTAACTTTTGGCGCACGGCCATAACCCAAAACACGCAAGACATGATTGACGAACTGGTTAACTTTGGCGACCGATACACAACGCGCCGCTGGCGTGAAGCTACTTACTTAAAACAAGCGGAGTACTGATCATGGAATGGCAAAAAATTGCAAACACAGTAGGCGGTATCGCTGGCGCAGTAGCACCTTTATTAAGTGGCCCTGTAGGTTTGGCGGTAAGTATTGGCAGCCAAATAGCGGGTGCATTAGGTACAGATAACACACCACAAGCCGTAGCCGCCGAGCTAAAAAACAACCCTGATGCAGCGCTTAAGTTGCAACAGTGGGCACACCAAGAACGTGAGCAAATACGCCAGGCTAATATTGAGCTGCAAAAAATTGCACTTGAACAATACAAAACGGATTTAAACGACCGCCAAAATGCACGAACCGAAAATAAAGATCATTGGATGCCGTCAACGCTCACCATATTACTGTTTATTTTATTTTCGGCGGTATTAGGTGCGTTGTTTTATGGCCCCGACATTGAACGAAACCGCGACCTTATTGTGTATCTGGTTGGCAACTTGTTTGTGCTACTGGCCAACGCTGCCGCTTTTTGGCTTAGTGCTACCAAAGGTTCAAATGATAAAGACAAAATAATGGCGTTAATGCAAAAAACAGCAGGACAAGGAGTAGCCAAGTGAAAGAAGTAGCCGACTGGATAATGGTCGCCATTGCATTTATTAGCCTAGTGCTAACTGTATTAGTGCCGCTGTTAGTGAGCCTATTTAACGCCCACAAAGCAACGGCCAAAGAGCTAAGCGACCACAAAACCCATGTGGCCGAAACGTACGCCACCAAAACCGATTTTGAAAAATTAACTGATCGTATGGAAAGCCGCATTAAAGACGGATTTGAAACACTCGAAAAACTATTAACCAAATCTAAGGAATAACCATGAAACAAACAATTACATTAACCATCGCAGGCACAGACTTTAAATTTAACATGACAGTGCAAGATCACAGCGACTTTGTAGACTCGGTAGCGCGTGGCGGCTCAATGACCGCAGCATCACACAACATGGTTATGCGCACTATTACCGACGAGCAAAAACCAGAACTTAAAAAAGTACTTGAAAGCTCGCCAGGCTCAGAACTGCAAATAGCATCAATGCTTAAAACAGAGTTTTCGCCAGTGCTGGAAATTGCCGTAAAAAAATAGAAGGGCTGATTGATTCAATCGACTCGAATCAGCTAGAGCAACTATTTATTTTACGTCGTCACTTTTTACCACATGAGCAAGACGACGAGCAAAACCTAGCCCGCGCAGGTTGGCTGTATAAAAACCAGCGCGAAAACCTAGAAAACATAATAACCAATGCAGTGTGCAAAGCCTTTGGGGGCAAGTAAATGAGTTTACCGCAACAGCTAATGTTTACCGTTGGAATGATTGACCAAATTACTAAGCCTATTGCCAAAATAAGCAGTAGCCTTAATGGGTTAACCAACGACTACCAAGCAGGCACCATGAAAATGGCGTCGGGCGTTGCGGGTATTGCGGGCGCAGGCTTTGCGCTACAAAACGCACTTATGCCAGCCATAGAAATGGACCGCGCACTAGGCGAAGTAAGCTCGCTTGGTGTGCGTGAGTCTGCATTAAAACAACTAACCGATACCTCTTACGAATTTGCGCTTAAGTACGGCAAGTCGTCGACTGAATTTGTTAAATCGAGCTACGACATACAAAGCGCCATTGCAGGCCTTAACGATGCTGACTTATCAGCGTTTACGTTATCAGGGAACGTGCTTGCTGCAGCCACCAAAGCGGACGCTGCCACCATCACAGATTATATGGGTACCATGTATGGCACATTTAAAAATGAAGCCGAATCAATGGGCAAAGGCGAATGGGTACAACAATTAACAGGCATGACAGCTACCGCAGTTCAAGTATTTAAGACTGACGGTAAAAAAATGGCTGATGCATTCAAAGGAATGAGTGGCGCATCCAAAGAAGCGTTAAGCGATCAGATGGCAATACTCGGTACGCTACAGTCAACACTTGGCGGAGGTGAGTCAGCAACACAATACAAAGCATTCTTGGGCGGAGCTGCAAAAGCTCAAGAAAAGTTAGGGATGAACTTTACTGATCAGTATGGAAAGTTATTACCAACAATAGAAATATTAGAAAAATTAAAAGGTAAGTATGGTGATTTAACAATAGCTTCAGACAGGCTAGAAATAAAAGAGGCATTTGGAACTGATCAAGCATTAGGGTTTATTGATTTGCTTTCGAAAGATACAGATGCATTAAGAGTAAATATGGACGCTTTGGGTAAAGTTAAAGGTATGGAGCAAGCTGAAAAAATGGCTTCAGCAATGACCGACCAAAGCGAGCGTTTAAGCCAAAGTTGGTATGTAATACGTGCAGCGTTAGGCTCTGCGATTTTGCCAGCCTTTAACGACTTTGTGGGCTTAATTGCCGACATGGGATCAGGCGTTTTAAGTTTTACAGAAGAATTTCCAACATTAACAAAATGGCTTGGTTATGCCGCTGTTGGTGTGTTGGCATTCGTAGCAGCAGGCGGGCTAATTTCAGTAGTTATGGGCGGTGCAACTATGGCCATGACCGCATGGAATACAGCAACAATGATTGGCAGAGGGATAAGTGCAGCGTGGACAGCCTCAATAGCATTTTTAAAAGGCGCAATGCTTGCACTTAATATTGTTATGTACGCCAACCCAATTTTATTAATTGTTGCAGGAATAGTTGCCGCAATAGCCGCCGTGGGTGCATTGATTTATTACTGGGACGACCTAAAAGCCACTATGGGCGAATGGGGGTGGATAAAAGCCATTGTAGGCGTGTTTACCTCGGTTTGGTCAACCATTAAAAACTTATTTACTGGCTACCTAAATTGGTGGATAGACAAAATAAACATGCTGCCAGGCGTAGATGTAGAGCTAATAAGTTCAGGCTCTAATGCCAGCACATCAAGCATCGACGCAATAGAGCCAATTAGAAGTAAAGCCGAAAAAGGCGGTATTACTCAGCAAATTAGTAATGCAAACCAACAAAAATCAACCAGCGTTGGCACGGTTAACGTGTACCCAGCCAAAGGCGAAACTAACTTTATGAACTTTGTGGAAATGCAGTCATGAGTATTTACAGCGACCTACATATTAAAAACGGCGATGTGGTGTTAGACGCAGGCAACAACCCAACGTATTTAACCGATCGTGACGTAATAGCCCAAGACATAGTGCACGCAATTTTAGACACCGGCCTTGCAAACTTATTAGTAAGCGACCGAGGAACTGGCACAACCCAAGACACCCAAACCCAAATAAAACTATTGGTAGAAGACGACGTGCGCATTATGCCAGGCACAGTGCAAGTACAACAAAACCAAAACCAACACGGCCAGTGGTGGGTACATGCTAAAACCATCGAGTTTGGCGCTATTTCATCATTGATCATAGAGGCGCAATAATGGCTGAACTAACCCCAACAATTAACTTTAAGCGCATTGTAGAAAAAGCGGGTATACCCACCACAGAAGACGGGTGGAAAACGCTATTTAAACAAGAAGTAGACGCCCAAGGCAGCATTATTGCCAACGACTCACCGTACTCACCTTTTTGGCGACTAATAAGCGCCATTGTGGCAAAACCTGCCACATGGTTAGTAAACAAGGTTTTAATTGAAACCATACTGCCTAACCTGTTTTTACAAACCGCCACTGATAGTGAATTTATTGAAGCCAAAGCATGGGAGCACGACCTAACTCGTAAAAGCGAAACCCGCACCCAAGGCAAAGTGCGTTTTAACCGCGCCGCCAATGCAGGGCCAAGCTTATTGATTAGCGCCGGTACCGTAATACAAACCGATGCAATAAACGGCACGGTTTACCGTGTGCTAACCATTAACGACGTAATATTACCCGAAAACCAAACCAGCGTATTAGTGCCCGTAATAGCAGAGCACGCAGGCGCGGCCTATAACCTAGGCACAGGGTATTACCATATTTTACCCGAGTCGGTTACCGGTGTTGGCAGCGCAATTAATGCCGACGACTGGCTAGACGTACTAGGCGCAGACGCCGAAACAAACCAAGATTTAAAGCTACGCACCCGCAACGCATTTACGGCCGCCGCCCCGTGGCACATTGACGCAGTTTACCGCGCCATGCTAACCGCGCGATCGGGCTTAAATACCGACAACATATTTTTTGAACACGATGCACCGCGAGGCCCAGGCACGGCCAACGCATTTATATTGCTCGACACTGGCGAACCATCGACCGCACTTATTAGCGACTTAAACGAATACGTAATGGAAAAAGGTTTTCATGGCCACGGCGACGATTTGCTAGTAGCCGCCATGCCAGGCGTAAACGTAAATGTTGAGCTAACCGTTTACCCGCATAGCTATTTACTCGAAACCCAAGTAACTGCATTGCTAACAAACGTTGAAAACTTTATACGCAGCGCATTTAGAGAAAACACCAACTACGCAGCAACCCGAACGTTACCCGCAAGCCGCTTTAGCTTTAGCCGTTTAGGCCAAGAGCTGCACCGCGAGTTTGAAGGAATCGACTCATTAAGCTGGGGCCAAGGCGATATAACCAGCCAAAACAACGTGCCACGTTTAGCCACCCTCAGCGTAAATAATGGTAATGCGTAATGAACATTAACTGGCAAGCCCTAACAAAAATGCCGTACTGGCTAGCCCGCCCAAAAAGCGAGCTAGACAAACTACGCCAAGGAGCAATTTGTTACTGGCAGCGCGTAGCCGACATACTTGCATGGCCAGCCAAACAGCTCGACCCAATGACCGCCGAATTAGAGCTAGTGCACTTACTCGCATGGGAGCGCGACATAACGCAAATACCCAACGAAACCGAGCTAATGTATCGCACCCGTATTAAATACGCGCTGCCATTTGCCAAAGGCGCAGGCAGCAAAAACGGCTGGCTAAGCATGTTTGAAAAGCTCGGCATGCCATGGGTAACAATAGATGAGCGCATGAGCACAACCGATTGGGATGTAGTAAGCATTCAGCTACTCGATGCAGACTTAGGCGAGCGCCAAAATCTAATTAGCGCACTGTGTAGGCAGTATGGCCGAACAACACGCCGTTACGAGTACGTAACCATTGCCAAGCAAACAGTGGCCGCGCCCCCTAAAAACTTTGATGGCGACAGCGATTACACAGTTGCCAAAATTAACACCAATTTATTACCAGCAACCCGATTTATGACGATGGACAGCCATGCTGAATTTACCGTCGCTAATGTTAAACAGGAGTATTAAACCATGGCACAAGTTATAACCATTGCCGGCGAAAAGTTATTTGCAACCAAAGCACAGGCTAATCAACAGCTAGACATAGACACCTTTATTTTTGCAAACGTAGCAGGGCAAGACCCAGCCGCCGAAATTGACCGCAACGAAGGCATTCCAACAGCCGCTATTGTGCACCAACAAAACGTGCAGCAAACAGGCCGCATTAACGACAACGTAGTTGTTTATTCAACCGTACTCGACAGCGTTACAGGCCCGTTTGAATTTAACTGGGTAGGGTTGTATTCGTCAGTAAATCAAACATTAGTAGCCATTAGCCATGTACCAACTGTTGCCAAAACAATTACCGCGCCAGGCAGTGCCGGTAACACACTAAACCGTAACTTTGGTATTGAGTACTCAGGCATAGCCGACTTAGCAGGTATTAATGTAGCGCCAGAAACATGGCAGCTAGACTTTAGCGCCCGCTTAAGCGGCATGGACGAACTAACCCGCCAACTAGCAAGCGACATGAACGGTAAAGACTGGTTTATTGATGATGGTTTTAAAGTGGTCCCGCGCTCAACCGCCAATACATTTAGCGTAACACCCGGCGTAGGTTACGTAAGCGGCCTGCGCGTAGAGCTAAAACAAGAACACATTTTAACACTGCAAACATACCCACAATTTGTATATGTAGATGCGTATTTTGATGGCGATGCATCAAGCCAATGGAAGCCACAAGTTGCCTTTACTGTATCTAACACCGAAATGGACGATTACATTGATGTAAATGGTGTTCAACATTATGTGTATAAGTTGGCAAGTATTGGAGTTTCTGACACTGCGAAAGATTTACGTAGCAATAATGGTTTAGCTGAAAATTTAAAAGAAGTTCAAAATTATATTGATAATTTAAATAAAGGATTAATAGCAACAGAGCAAGGTCGTATTGGTGTAGATATAGAATCACCTCAGGCTAAGGTGCATGTGAGTGTAGATAATGATGTTACTGCAGGTATTCGCTCGACTTGCAACTGGGAAGGAACGACAGAAGTACCTTTTCAAAATCACGACTGTTCATTGTTTGAGGTGTTTAACGATGTTAAGTCAAGCAGTTTCAATCAATCGTGGGGCGTAAGCTCAGCAAACGCTTACAACAATATACCAGCTGGTGTGGTGGATTCAGGTCAACGTGTAGGCGTATATGGGTGGGCGGTATCAACGCCAGTGGCAGGATATAAACACAGGGGATCTCTAGAGTTCCAATTCGGCTTAATGGGAAGGGCTGGTTTTTTAGGTGCAGGAACGCCAGTCGGGGCAGTGATTAACAATGCCATAGGTGTCCGTGGTGAGATTGTTAATGACTCAGTTGGGGCAGATATTTACATGGCTAGAGCAGGTGAGTTCTTATCTACCGCCTCAACGGGAAACGTAAATTATAATTATGGAGTTTATGCATTAGCGATGAATGGTAATGTAAATACCGCAGTACTTGCTAACGCATCAGGCGGTGTAGTTAATTACTCAATTTATAGTGATTATGGTCAAATGTTTCACAAACATAAAGCAAATTTTGGCAATGAATCTGGTCAATCGGATGCAATTATTGGCGCTAGGGTTCCTGCTAACGCTTTTGAGTTTGGTAACCCAGACCCAAACGGTTACGGCTCCAATATTGGCTCTACAGCGGCAGCCGCATATCCTTTTGTCGTTTTTTGTGCAGAAGCTGAAGAGGCGGGCAATACATACAAAACTAGAGGTAAAAAGGGCGTTGTTATTTTTACTGACTTATTGGGCAGCTTAATTTTCGCAAGACTGCCAATCAGTAGCGCACCAGAGCAGGAACCAGTAGAGTCGGGAAGGTTTACAGATGAAGGAATTTTAATGTTAGGAAATGTCCCGGTTCATGCAGATAACGCAGCTGCAGTATCATCTGGCTTGTCCGTTGGTGCAATTTATAAAACCGCTTCAGGGGAGCTAAGGATCGTTATTTAAAGTTTTTTTATATATGAATACACGTTAGGTAGAGGATTTATCAAAGTATATAGGGTTTAAAGTAATATGACTTTACAGCTTAATAGTAATTCAATCATCCTTAAATCACTTCGCATTACGGCAAGCCAAGAGCTTGCCAGCGAAGATGCCAGCGGGCAAAGCTCTAGCACCGACGTGGCCGAAACAGGTATAAAAGCTAAAACGCTTTCGGTTAATGGTTTATTGCCATTTAATAAAGCTGAGCATTTAGCCGAATTGTTTAATATGGCTGAAGCCACCGAAAGTGGTGCTCGCGCTATTTATCGCATTAGTAACAATACGGCCAGTGCGCTGGGTGTTAAGCAAGTGCGCTTTAGCAGTAAAATTGAAGCGGTAGAGCAGCAAACTACACGCCAATGGGGGATTAGTTTTACGCTTGTTGAATATCGATCAGTACCGCAAAAAGTAGAAGAGCGCACACCACAAGCCGAAGCCAACCAGCAGGGCGGTAAAAGCAAGGTGCAATATGCAAATATTGGTGATCATCTACAAAAAAACTTTGAATCGTTGAGAACCGTGTAATGACAACCGCCAACGCTCGTTTTATTGCTCGCGCCCATATCAACGATAACAAAGTTGATATGAAAGACCACTGGATAGTGCTGCAAGCATCAACGCCAGGCAACTGCCAAATAACCGTTAACCAAAGCGTAGCTAAGTTAGCACCAGTGGCGGTTGATTTGGGTTGGGGCGACATGGTCGACCGCGTATTTAACGGTTATGTTGAACGTGTAATGCCAGCCGTAAATGGCTGGTATACATTGTTTTGCCGTGAGTGGTCGGCATCACTTGCTTACAATTTAACGGTAATGCTGCGCCATCCAACCATGCGCCAAGTGCTTGACGAAATCACAGCACAAACAGGCATTGAGTTTGTAATACCCGATAAAGCCTACGCTGATACAGCCATACCGTGCTTTTACTCTGATAGCTCAGGCTATGCCATGTTAAACAACATTGGCCGCGCGTTCCGTATTGCTGATTTTGTGTGGTATCAACAAGGCAATGGCAAAGTGTTTGTGGGCAGTTATGCCGACTCGTTTTGGTCAGATAAGCCCGTAAACATAGCCAACGAACTTATGACCGATCATCAAGCAGGTAAAACCGCAACAATGCCAGCAGCCCCAATGATACGCCCAAACGTAATAGCCAATGGCGAGCGTATAACCGCTGTTGAGTTTAAAGGCACAAACATGCAGATAAGTTGGTAACGATGGAAAAAGCAATACACAGAATCATACGTAAAATATTCCCAGAACTAACAGGCCAATTACATTTGCCACGTTGGGGCAGAGTAGTTGCATTTCCCGAACTACCCGCCATCGATGGCGAACGCGGTAGCGATGCATTCTACCCACGCTATGCCGTAAACGTGCAGCTCATTGACGAAAACGGCACAGACACCAAATCAAAACCACTTCAAGCCGTGCCATTACCATTACCAGGCGCAGGCGACAAAGCAGGGCGATTAGAACCACCGGCTATTAATTCAATTGTAGAAATTGGATTTGCCTATGGCCGAGCAGATAAGCCATTTATTAGAACCGTATTACCCTTTGGTTGGGACTTACCAGCAATCAAAGAAGGTGAAACCCGCACCCAAGTACGCGAAGGTGTATACCAACACATAGATGAGCACGGCAACTTTGAAAACAAAACAGATGAGTCATTAAAAGACATCATCGGCAAATTAGCCGACCTACAATGCGAAACCCGCAAAGTAATAGCAACCAAAGAGCAAGAGCATAAAAGCCCTAAAACATGGATAGGCAGCGATAGCGAGAACGTACTCAAATTACTATCAGAGCTAATGGCCACAGTAAAAGATATAGCAACAGAATGCGCAACACATAAACACAGCCCAACAATGGCACCACCAACAACAGCCGCAGTGTTTACAAGTAAAGCAGATGAAGCAAGCGCCCAAAAATCTAGGCTCGACCCAATAACAAAGTAACACACAAGCCCCACAATCAAGCCCAGCCAAGCGCTGGGTTTTTTATTGCCAGCCTACTCGCTGCAGCTAAGATAACCACGCCAATACAAGCAAGTTAAGTTTCAGCCACATAAACCAGCCCCACACAGAATGTAAGCGACGGAATCCGCACTCTTCCTCACCCTCCTGCGCGCTCTTTATCGTTATTTTTTTACAGTTTTTAAGTGCTTCATTTAAACCGCCAGCCAGCGCTATATATAAGGTTCTTAGTAGATCAAGGATCTGAAAAGATCGAAACTAATTTCACTGTTTTACAGTTTAACCGCCTGTAATATATAAGGAATAAAACAAAATAGAATTGCTAAACAATAACTTAGCTCGTTTACGTGAGGTTTTAAAGATCAAAGGAGTTTTTAAGGGTTATTAAAAATCATTACAAAACAGTAGCTTAAGCAAAAACAAAACTGAAATTAAAAAACGGTAATTTTAGAGAATGGTTGAAAGGAATGTTTGCATATAACAACGCGTTGTTTAACAATAACTGCATTAAAGCAGTAAAAAGCAATTAACATAACGGCCACAAAAACCAAAGCGCGACCAAAAGTGTGACCAAATAAAAAGTTAAATTGTTTAATTATACATACTGCATTGTTTATAAAAGGTTATTTATTCCATGTGCGAGTTGCTTGGCATGTCAGCCAACGTACCGACCGATATTTGTTTTAGTTTTTCTGGATTGTTAGAGCGCGGTGGCAATACGGGGCCGCATAAAGATGGTTGGGGTATTACCTTTTATGAAGGCAAAGGCTGTAGAACCTTTAAAGATCCTGAACCAAGTTATCAATCGGAAATTGCCAAGTTTGTTAAAGCATACCCTATCAAAAGTGTGTCGGTGATCAGCCATATTCGCCAAGGTAATCGCGGCCGAGTATGCCTTGAAAATACTCACCCGTTTACTCGTGAGTTGTGGGGGCGCGAAATCACCTATGCGCACAATGGTCAATTATCTAATTATCATGACTTAAAGCCCGAATATTATCGCCCCGTGGGTAATACCGATAGCGAGCTGGCATTTTGTTGGCTGCTGGATAAAATTCGGCAAAAATATTCAAAGCGCCCCAGTAATATGGCGTCGGTATTTCGCTACGCAGCCAAACTTTCACATACCCTGCGTGAAAAAGGCGTGTTTAATATGCTACTGACCGATGGGGTGTATGTATTAGCGTATTGCACCAATAACCTACATTATATAACGCGGCGTGCGCCATTTGGTAAGGCAACGTTAATCGATGCCGATATGGTGGTTGATTTTAATAAAGAAACCACGCCAAACGATGTGGTCACCGTGATCACCACTAGGCCTTTAACCAATGATGAGCGCTGGCATAAAATGCAACCGGGTGAGTTTGCGTTGTTTAAAATGGGTGAGCTACTTTAATTTATGTTTATTAGTGGCCGTTTATAGCAATAAAAAAGCGCGATATATATCGCGCTTTCATCGTTAACAGGCTATTAAAAAACAAGCTATTCTGGGCTAACCAATTGTTTAACCTCATTAGTCGGTGCTGTAAGCGGGGATGTGACAGTCAATGAGTTTATTTGCACTTCAAACTGCTCCGTGCCTTTTTCGCCTTTCCACATACGTACCAACATATAATCCATTTCTGGGGCAAACCAAGCAAGCGCTTGGCGTTTGTCGTTATCGTACAAACGTTTTACTTTAATAGCCTCTATGTTGCCAATCGGTAGCGAAATCATTTCAGTGCCAACAACTTCAAAGTTGTAGTCGCGACGATTGCCTTTTTTATCAATTAGTGGGAATGAAAAGCGGGTTTCGCCTTTTTTCAAGCCTTCACGCACTTGCACTTGATAAGAAATGGCATCTTGAAAATCATCGGTCCATTCACATTCTAATGGGTATTCGCTATTACTACTGGTAACGACCTTGTTTTTAGTATCAAAATCAATATTGTAATCTTTATCAGGGCCGGTGCCACTACGCACCATGGCGTAATGATGCGGAGTCACTTTGCCATTAGTAAAGGTAAATTGAGAGGTTTCTTGACGTGAGTCTGAAAAAATCATCCACTCTATATTACTGTGGTACGTTAATTGGTAGGAGTTATCACTGAGTTTTTTCAGCTCGCGCACGGCTTCACCATGATTTTTACCTTTGCGTAAAATATCATATTTAGCTTGGTACTGCGTCAATTCGCCCGCAATCAGGCTCGTTGGAAGTAAAGTGCCCACACATAACAGCAGGGCACTTAATGTTTTATTGTGGGTAGTGCGCGCCGTGTGCAGGAAGTTTTGTTTGGTCAAGAACTGCATAATCTGCTTCCATAGTAAGTCTGTGTTCACTGAACCACTTGACCACCAAAGGATAAATTATATGCTCTTGTTCGTGCACGCGTTTTGCTAATGTCTCTGCTGTATCATCCTTGAGTACAGGCACTCGTGCTTGAAGTATAACGGGCCCGCCGTCTAATTCTTCAGTCACAAAGTGAACACTTACGCCATGAACATCATCATTTGCATCAATTGCTCTTTGGTGGGTATTCAGCCCCTGATACTTAGGCAACAGAGATGGATGAATGTTCAACATTTTTCCAACATATTTTTGCACTAAGTTAGGGGTAAGAATACGCATAAACCCAGCTAATACAACTAGATTCGGCATAAAAGAGTCAATAACGTTCATTAACTGTGCATCGTACGCTTCGCGCGAGTCAAAATCTTTATGACTCAACACGTGCGTAGCAATGCCCGCGTGTTTAGCACGCTCTAGGCCATAAGCGTCTGCTTTATTACTGATCACAGCCGCTATATGCCCGTTTATCTCGCCACTTTCGCAGGCATCAATAATGGCTTGCAAATTAGAGCCACTGCCTGAAATTAAAACGACTAGACGAGTGGGTGCCATTACTTAGCACCACCTACAATTTCTACTTGCTCTTCGCCTGCGGCTGCATCTTGAATTTCACCAAGGTGCCACGCGTTTTCGCCTAACTCTTGTAGCAAGGTTAAACTTTGCTCAAGTTTATCCGCAGGAACCACTAATACCATACCTACACCACAGTTAAAGGTGCGGTACATTTCATGGGTGGTAATGTTACCGTTTTCTTGTAACCAGTTAAAAATGCGCGGCCATTGCCAGCTGTCACCTTTAACGACTGCTTTAGCAGAGGCGGGTAATACGCGAGGAATATTTTCCCAGAAACCGCCACCAGTAATATGCGAAAGTGCGTGTACATCAACTTGCTTAAATAATTCAAGCAACGGTTTAACGTAAATACGAGTGGGTTCAAGTAACGTTTCGCCCAACGTTTTACCTTCAAACTCAGCGCTGGTATCGGCTTTAGAGACTTCTAATACTTTACGAATTAAAGAAAAACCATTTGAGTGAGGACCGCTTGAAGCAAGTGCAATTAATTGATCGCCAGCCGCGACTTTAGTGCCATCGATAATTTTTGATTTTTCAACAACACCGGTACAAAAACCTGCCATGTCATAATCTTCACCGTCGTACATGCCTGGCATTTCAGCTGTTTCGCCACCAATAAGGGCACAACCTGAAATTTCACAGCCTTTACCAATACCTGTTACTACGTCAGCCGCAGTGTCTACGTCTAGTTTACCTGTTGCATAGTAATCTAGGAAAAACAATGGCTCAGCACCTTGTACGATCAAATCGTTAACACACATAGCCACTAAATCTATGCCGACAGTGTCGTGCTTTTTAAGGTCGATAGCTAAACGCAGTTTAGTACCTACGCCATCGGTACCCGCAACTAATACAGGCTGTTTGTAGCCAGCTGGAATTTCGCACAGTGCGCCAAAACCACCAATACCGCCCATTACTTCCGGACGACGAGTTTTTTTAACTACGCCTTTAATACGCTCAACAAGTGCATTACCAGCGTCGATATCTACGCCCGCGTCTTTATAGCTTAGAGACTGTTTTTGTTCGCTCACAGGTTTTCCTCAAAATAGTTGTTTTGGGTTG
>NZ_JBFJHD010000018.1:0-31679 GCF_041613455.1 Pseudoalteromonas sp.
AGTTGAATGGATCATCGCAAAAGTCGATACCATGGTAAGCGATTATGAAACAAAAGGCGCTAAAGCAGTTAACAGCGATGACTTAATTGAATACTGGGAGTCGGTTAAGTTTCACAGTGCCATAGAAACCAATTACGTGCCAGTTTACGCCTCAATTTGGCAGGGTTTATATGGCATAAAAATGGCCATAGACAACAAACAAACGCCAAGCGAAGTCCGTACCCAGCAGCAAGCGTTAAATAATGCACTATGGCAAGGTTTAGGCGCCGTTAAACTGGCGGCTAAATTTCAAGATAAAGGCTTGTTAGCCAGCATTAAAGCCACCTCAAGCAAAGAAATCACGCAAAGTGCGACAATTGATGAAATTAAACACCGTCTTGATCGTGTGGTTGCGAAATACGCTGAACGCTTAAACGATGAAGCCACCAGCATAGTACACGACACTTACCTACACTTATTTGAAGGCGTAGAAGGCACGCTTATCGAACAAGACGCAAAGCTTGTAGAAATACTTGAAAAAGACTTTAACGTGACCCTACCGCAAGCAATTAGCAGTAATAAAAGCGTGGATGCGGTACGTGATGTGATTGCAGACATGCAAGCCAAGTTAAGCCGTGCACAACAGCTAATTGAACAAGCGGAAAAAAACCGTAAGGATGTATTTTAAGTGAAACGCAGAACCTTTATTCAAGGCTTAGCTGCGCTGGGGGTAGCGGGCGCTTTGCCGCTACCCTTTGCTCGTGCTTTTGCATCTGATATAGCCAATCCAGTGTCGGTTGATAGCTTGCCTAAGCTACAGGGCGCCCTTACCCTTTACTTAGGCCGGGGTGAGGGTGGGTTATACGAAAACGTATTACAAGCCATTCAAAAAAAGAATCCCGACCTTAGCCTTTCAATTCGCCGCGGGCCAACCGCAGCACTGGCTAATACCCTCGTTGCCGAAGCCAAGGCGGGTGTTAAACGTGCCGATTTGTTTTGGGCGGTCGACTCTGGTGCCATCGGGTTGGTTACCGATGCTGGGCTTGCACAGCCCATCCCTGCTGATTTATCGGCGCAACTACAGCCACAGTTTAGATACCCGCAATGGGCACCGGTCACTGGGCGTATTCGTACTTTACCGTTTAATACTCAGCGCCTCAGCAAAGCGCAAATCCCCACCAGCATCATGGACATTGCCGACAGCGATTTAAGCATAGGCTGGGCACCGGCTTATGCGTCGTTTCAGTCGTTTGTCACCGCAATGCGACTGTTAGAAGGCGATGATAAAACCGCCAAATGGCTGAAAAAAATCAAAAAACGCGCTAAAACCTATGCTGGCGAGCTGGGTGTGGTGATGGGCGTTGAACGCGGTGAAGTTGATATTGGTTTTGCCAATCACTACTACACGCTACGGTTAAAAGCGGGTAAGCCAAATGCTAAGCTTGATCTGGCATTTACCAACCAAGATGCTGGCTGTTTGGTCAATGCATCGGGTATTTTATCGCTTTCAGACAACCCGGTCGCCACAAACTTTATGCGTTATTTATTAAGTACCGAAGTACAAAGTTATTTAGCCAACGAAGCCTACGAAATTCCACTGGTAAACGGTATCAAGCAGCCCGAAGGCTTACCCCGTATCGCCAGCATTTCGCCGCCTAAAATAGATTTAACCCAGTTGGCAGATTTACGACCTACTATTGATTTGATGCGTAATAGCGGCGTTTTATAATGCGAATACCTACGGCTTACCCCATGGCGCTGCTTGCAGCGCTATTTACCCTTACTCCTATTTTTATCTTAATTATTCTTGCCAGCGATGCGCACGCTGTTTTTGATAGCCACAATTTAACAATTTTAGGCAACACCCTGTCGTTAATGGGCTTAACTGTTGTTGGCGCCATTTTAATTGGGGTGCCACTGGCGTTTATTAGTGCGTATGTACAGTTACCGCTGAAAAAGTTTTGGCTGGTGCTATTTGCCGCCCCGCTGGCAATTCCCAGTTACATTGGCGCATTTACCTTGTATGCCGCCTTTGGCCCTGGGGGAGAAATAAACACCCTACTCGGCTTTGCAACGCCTGCTATGTATGGCCTGCCGGGCGCGGCCATAGTAATGACACTGTATACCTTTCCTTTTGTGATGATGACCACCCGCTCGTCGTTACTCAGCCTCGATGCCAGTATGGTCAATGCCGCACGTACCCTAGGAATGTCGATGACTCAAAGTGTGTTTAAAGTGATTTTACCGCGCGTGGTCAATGGCATTGCCGCAGGCTCATTACTGGTGGCACTATATACCTTATCAGACTTTGGTACCCCCGCAATGATGCGCCTTGATACCTTTACCCGGGTTATTTATGTGGAATACAACGCCTTTGAACTGAGTCGCGCAGCCATGTTGTCGTTACAACTGATGGTGATTGTGGGCTTTTTATTAATGCTAGAGTCGCAAATAACCACCGCGAGTGAGCGCCAAGGGCGACCGCTGATTTTATTCCCTAAAAAATGGCACCTTGCTGCCATGTTTAGCAGCTTTGCGCCCATTTTATTGCTCGCCATTGGGCTACCGCTGGCAGTATTTACCCTCTGGCTAGTACGCGACGGCTTTAGCTCGTTTGACGTGAGTATTGCCTGGCACTCTACGTATGCCTCGGCCATTGCTGCTATTGTTACTGTGATTGTCGCCATTCCGGTGGCGCATGCGGCGTTAACAGGTAAAGCCGGTAAAATTATGGAGCGTGTTACCTACTTTGGCTTTGGCATTCCCGGCATAGTGATGGGCACGGCACTGGTGTATGGCGGATTACAACTGCCTTGGTTATATCAAACACTGGGCTTACTGATCATTGCCTACATGCTGCGCTTTTTACCCCTTGCGGTAGGCTCAGTGCGTACCAGCACCGAGCATTTAGATCCCAGTTTAGTCAAATCAGCCCGCGTGTTAGGGGCAAGCCCCCGCGAAGCGTTTACCCGTATCACCCTGCCCCTGACTATGCGTGGTATCATTGCCGGTGCAGCACTGGTATTTTTAGAGTCGATGCGCGAGCTCGAAGCCACGCTGTTATTAGGCCCCACCGGCTTTGAAACACTGTCTACGTATTTATGGCGGGTATACGAAGCTGGGTATTTTGGCCGTGCGGCTATTCCTGGGTTATTGTTAGTGGTGATATCTGCGGCGGCACTCGCTATTATGATGTCGGGTGAAAAGCGCAACCAGTTTGAACATTAAGGATGTATAAAAAATGCTATCTGTAAGTCAGTTGTCTATAGATTATGGCAATACCCGCGTGGTCAGCGAGTTAAACTTTACGCTTGGTGAAAGTGAGATCCTGATGCTGGTTGGCCCCACCGGTTGTGGTAAAAGTACCATACTGCAAGCGTTAGCGGGGTTGTTACCAATTAGTCAAGGTGAAATAAAGGTCGCTAAATGGTGCGCAACACCTAAACACAGCGTGCCACCAGAAAAACGCAGTGTCGGTATGGTGTTTCAAGACTTTGCGTTGTTTCCACATTTAACCGTTGCACAAAATGTGTGTTTTAAACTCACCGATACCGCCCCTGCCGATCACTGGATAGAACTATTAGGCTTAGACGCATTTAGGCATAAAAAACCCGCCACGTTGTCTGGCGGGCAAAAACAACGCGTTGCCTTAGCGCGCACCCTTGCCCACCAGCCTGACTTTGTATTACTTGACGAGCCGTTGTCTAATCTAGATGCTGCGTTAAAAGATATGCTGCGCTGGGATATTCGCAATGCGCTAAAAAAAGCCGGTGTACCTGCCATTTGGGTGACTCACGACCAAGAGGAAGCGTTATCGGTGGGCGATCGCGTTGGCGTGCTTAAAGGCGGTAAAATCCAGCAAATTGACACCCCTGAGCAATGCTTTAGCCTGCCAAGCAATCGCTTTGTGGCGCGGTTTTTAGGGGAAGCTAGCTTTATTAAGGGTAAGCTCAATAACGGCCAAGCCGTTACCGACATTGGCAATGTGCCGGCGCATGGGGTTGATTGCGCCAGTGGCGAGGTTGACGTGTTGCTGCGCCCAGACGACGTATTACTGGTGCAAAGTAGCGTGGGCAATAATGGCGAGGTCATTTGGGTACGTTTTGAAGGCGGCAGTCGATTATGTGCCATAAAGCTTGCCTGCGGTACCCTAGTTACCAGCCGTGTAAGCCACGAGGTACGAGTGCAGCCAGGCGATAACGTGCATGTTTCGCTGAGCACTTCTCACCCATTAGCCGCCTTTAAACACACGGCTAATTAAGCAACGCTCAGTTTAATACAGAGGTGGTTTATTAAAAAGCCCATTTAGATGGGCTTTTTAATGTTTACCATTCAAACATATAGGCCATTTTACTAATGGTTTTTAGCGGTATGTTATGTAGGTTGCGCATCGCATATAAGTGCTGCATCGACTTGTCTTTCACTTCGCCCACTATCACTTCTTTTACTTGATAACCTAAAGCAGCAGCGGCTTGTGTGTAAGCAATAAATTCCCACTTTTTAATATTAGTGTTATCCACTATCACCAGCGGGATCTCCTGCGCCAAGGCATTAATAAAGCGCGCTAAATTTAAATTATGGTATTGCGGTAATTTAAATTTATCAAATTTGTACTCGCCCTGCTCATTGACAAAGTAGTCATCTGTTGAGCAAATAAGGTATTGGCTTTCATCTGCACCGGCGAGTTCATCGGCAAGGTTTTGCGCATAGTAAGACTTACCGCTACCGGGTAGTCCTCGTAAAATAAAAACTTGTTTCATAGCATCCATTTTTTAGTATGTAATGGTAAAACGATAAATAAAAATTAGGTGAACAGTAATCATGCCACAAATTGGTTAAATTTAAGAGCGACAAATCAATATCTCGGCAATTAAAGCGTGACAATTGTACAAAAATAACGCGCCTGATTAAAAAGTTTTAAAGAGTTGCTCTCAATAGTTTTTTTCTCTTACTTTACTAGGTAAGATACAGGGTTCAAGTGAAGTGTCATTGCTGGGCTAATTTATCCCCTGCGGCACTTCGTCGTTTAATTTAGTTAGGCAACTTTAATCATTGGAGTGAAGATGAGCCATTTAGCGATTTCAGAGCTATTAAAAGGCAATGTTGCGGTAGACAGCCAAGTAACAGTAAAAGGTTGGATCCGTACGCGCCGCGATTCGAAAGCAGGAATTTCATTTTTAGCCGTTCATGACGGTTCGTGTTTTGATCCTATTCAAGCGGTAGTTCCTAATTCACTGAATAATTATGATGAAGTTACTAGCTTAACAGCCGGTTGCTCTGTGTCGGTTACCGGTGTGTTAGTGCAATCTGCAGGCCAAGGTCAATCTTTTGAAATTCAAGCGCACTCTGTCACGGTATTGGGCTGGGTAGAAAACCCCGATTCATACCCAATGGCGGCCAAGCGCCATAGCATTGAGTATTTACGTGAGCATGCTCACCTGCGTCCACGTACCAACATTATTGGTGCCGTAACACGTGTCCGTAACTGTTTAGCACAAGCGATTCACCGTTTTTATCACGAGCAAGGCTTTTACTGGATCAGCACCCCTATTATCACCGCAAGTGACTGTGAAGGGGCCGGTGAAATGTTCCGCGTATCTACCCTAGATATGCAAAACTTGCCAATGACCGATAAAGGCGACATTGACTACAAAGAAGATTTCTTTGGTAAAGAAGCGTTTCTGACCGTATCGGGGCAGTTAAACGGCGAAACCTACGCCTCTGCGATGTCAAAAATTTATACTTTTGGCCCTACTTTCCGTGCCGAAAACTCAAATACCTCACGTCACCTTGCTGAGTTTTGGATGGTTGAGCCAGAAGTCGCGTTTGCTGATTTAGAAGATATTGCCAAACTTGCGGAAAACATGCTGAAGTATGTGTTTAAAGCGGTGCTTGAAGAGCGCCGTGATGACATGGAATTTTTTGCGCAGCGCGTTGAAAAAACAGCGATCACTCGTTTAGAAGAGTTTGTTGATAAAGACTTTGCCCAAGTAGATTACACCGACGCGGTTGAAATCTTAAAAGCGTGTGGCAAAAAGTTTGAGTACGCGGTTGAATGGGGTGTCGATTTACAGTCTGAGCACGAGCGTTACTTAGCAGAAGAACACTTTAAAGCACCGGTTGTGATCAAAAACTACCCACGCGATATTAAAGCGTTTTACATGCGCCAAAACGAAGATGGCAAAACCGTGGCAGCAATGGACGTAGTAGCACCAGGTATTGGTGAAATCATTGGTGGTTCACAACGTGAAGAGCGCCTTGACGTATTAGATGCGCGCCTTGATGAAATGGGCTTAAACAAAGACGACTACAGCTGGTACCGCGACCTACGTAAATACGGTACAGTGCCGCACTCTGGCTTTGGCTTAGGCTTTGAGCGTTTAGTGGCTTACGTAACTGGTATGGGCAACGTCCGTGACGTGATTGCTTTTCCACGTACCAAAGGCAGCGCAACGTACTAATACCAGCACTAACGGTAGCGAGTTAATAATAAAAACCAGCCATAAGGCTGGTTTTTTTATCTGCTCTTTTTACCACAGGCACAAAAAAGCCGTAATAGTAGCCACTACTATTACGGCTATGTGTTATTAAAGTTAAACTAGATACTTTATATTAGTAACTTAGAGCGCTTGCTCTAGCTGTGGTAGCACGTCAAATAAGTCCGCGACTAAACCGTAGTCAGCCACTTGGAAAATCGGTGCGTCGGGGTCTTTATTTATTGCCACAATCACTTTTGAGTCTTTCATACCCGCTAAGTGTTGAATAGCACCGCTAATACCTACCGCAATATATAAGTTAGGCGCAACAATTTTACCTGTTTGACCTACTTGCATGTCGTTAGGCACAAAGCCTGCATCAACCGCTGCGCGTGATGCGCCAATAGCTGCCCCTAGTTTGTCGGCAATGCCATGTAATAGTGCAAAGTTTTCACCGTTTTGCATACCACGACCACCAGAAATGACGACCGATGCCGCCGTTAACTCAGGACGCTCTGATTCTGTTTGTTCAACACTAACAAAGCTACTTAGTGCTGAATCAGCCGCCGCATCTACTACCGTGATAGCGGCGCTAGCTTGCTCGCCTTGTAAGTCAAAGCTACTGGCACGTACAGTGATCACTTTTTTGTTATCCAGTGATTTTACTGTGGCGATAGCGTTACCCGCATAAATTGGCCGTTTAAAGGTATCGGCATCAATAACGTCGATAATTTCTGAAATTTGCGCTACATCTAACAGTGCAGCAACACGCGGCATAAAGTTTTTACCTGTAGTGGTAGCACTGGCAACAATATGGCTGTAGTTATCGGCTAGCGATAACACTAAGTCGGCCATGTTCTCTGCAAGTTGGTGAGTATATTGTGCATTATCGGCAACAAGCACCCCTGCTACACCATCAATATGCGCGACAGCTTCGCTCATTACGCCTACATTTTCGCCGGCGACCAGTACATCAACAGGAAAACCAAGTTTAATGGCTGCATTGATTGTTTTTGAAGTTTCAGGTTTTAAGGCACCATTATCGTGCTCTGCTATTACAAGTGTTTTCATTTAAATTACCTTCGCCTCTGTTTTCAATTTTTCTACTAACTGTGCTACGTCTTCCACTATGATACCTGCGCTGCGCGTAGCAGGCTCTTCAACGCTGAGCAATTGCACACGCGGCGCTAAATCGACGCCCAATGAATCAGCGGCAATAACATCAAGCGGTTTACGTTTAGCTTTCATAATGTTGGGTAATGATGCATAGCGCGGCTCATTTAAACGTAAATCGGTTGTAACCACTGCAGGAAGTGCTAAAGACACCGTTTGTAAGCCGCCATCAACTTCACGGGTTACATTAATTTTGCCGTCGTTTACCGCGACTTTAGATGCAAAAGTACCTTGGCCACGGTTCGTTAGCGCAGCTAACATTTGGCCTGTTTGATTGTTATCTGAATCGATTGATTGTTTACCTAAAATAACCAATTCTGGCACTTCTTGCTCGACCACTTTGGCCAATAATTTAGCAATGTGCAGCGACTCTAACTTTTCATCGGTTTCGATGTGAATGGCTTTGTCTGCGCCCAGTGCAAGTGCTGTACGTAACTGCTCTTGTGCGGCTTTAGGGCCAATGGTTACGGCAATAACTTCAGTGGCAGTCCCAGCTTCTTTTAAGCGGATTGCTTCTTCAATGGCAATTTCACAAAACGGGTTCATTGCCATTTTTACGTTGGTTAAATCAACATCACTCTTATCTGATTTAACGCGGGCTTTTACGTTGTAATCAATAACTCTTTTTATTGGTACGAGAACTTTCATAGGGACTCCATTGTATTTAATAACCTACAAGCTAACGTGCACGTCAACCTATTTATTTTATGAAATGAGACTACTGCCTATTGACGTAAACATCAACCTAAAATAACCTTTAACGATTCACAACCCGTAACTTTTTATTAGCATCTATCAAATGGGTTATGTATTTCATTAACGTGTAGTTAAACATAGAGTACGTTAATCATTAGAAGAAGAGGTATTTATGAACACCCGGGAAACCATGGAATTTGATGTAGTCGTTGTAGGTGCAGGGCCAGCGGGTCTTGCATGTGCAATAAAACTGGCGCAGCAAGCACAAGACAAACAACAAGAATGCATGATCTGTGTCGTTGAAAAAGGTTCTGAAGTTGGTGCTCATATTCTCTCAGGTGCGGTGTTTGAAACCAAAGCACTTGACGAACTTTTACCCGATTGGCAAGCACAAAACGCACCGGTAACCACTCAGGTTACAAAAGACGAAATTTATTGGTTTAATAATGAGCAAAAAGCCACTGCTATTCCCCACTTTGCCACGCCAAAAACCTTTCACAATGACGGTAATTATATTGTTTCTATGGGCAACGTATGTCGTTGGCTTGCTGAGCAAGCAGAGAGCTTAGGGGTCGAAATTTTTCCTGGCTTTAGCGCCCACTCGCTGATTATTGAAGATGATACGGTAAAAGGCATCATTACCGGCGATATGGGGCTAGATAAAGACGGCAACGAAAAAGACGGTTACATGCCCGGCATGGAACTCAGAGCAAAATACACCGTATTTGCTGAGGGCTGTCGTGGCCATTTAGGCAAACAATTGATCAATCAATTTGCACTTGATGACGAGTCATCGCCGCAGCATTACGGTATTGGCTTAAAAGAAATTTGGCAAATTGACGAGGCTAAACACCAACTAGGCACCGTAGTGCATGGGACTGGCTGGCCATTACAAGGCGACACTAACGGCGGTGCATTTATGTATCACTGTGAAAACAACCAAGTGGTCGTCGGCCTGATAGTCGATCTTAATTACTCAAACCCGCATTTAAGCCCGTTTGATGAGTTTCAGCGGATGAAACACCACCCGGTGTTTAAAGATGTACTAGAACATGGTCAACGTGTTTCTTATGGCGCGCGAGCAATTGCTAAAGGCGGTTTACACTCTTTACCTAAGATGCATTTCCCTGGTGGCTTACTGGTTGGTTGTGATGCCGGCACACTTAACTTTGCAAAAATTAAGGGTAACCATACGGCAATGAAATCGGGCATGGTGGCCGCTGAGGTGATATTTAACGCGCTAGAAAATGACCAAGCGAATACCGATTTAAGCGAATTTAAAACCGCGTTTGAACAATCTTGGGCTTATAAAGAGTTGCATCAGTCACGTAATTTTGGTCCGGTGATGCACAAACTAGGTAAGTTTGTTGGCGGTGCGTATAACACCTTAGATCAAAACATTTTTAATGGCTGTTTACCGTTTACTTTCAAAGATAACACCCCAGATCACGACACGTTAGTTGATGCCGCCGCGGCCGAAAAAATTGTCTACCCTAAACCCGACGGTAAACTCAGCTTTGATAAACTGTCGTCGGTATTTTTATCAAATACCAACCACGAAGAATCGCAGCCATGTCATTTAAAATTAAAAGATGCGAGTATTCCAATTGCAGTAAATTTAGTTAAATTTGATGAACCTGCGCAGCGTTACTGCCCGGCGGGTGTGTATGAAATACAAGAGATTGCCGGCAGCCAAGAGTTTGTTATTAACTCGCAAAACTGCGTGCACTGTAAAACCTGTGATATCAAAGATCCTAGCCAAAACATTACATGGGTAACCCCTGAAGGAGCTGGTGGGCCAAATTATCCAAATATGTAATAGGTAAACGCATCATTTTGTAATTAAATGATAAACCTAGTGCAAATTGCAGGGGCCTTGGCCCCTTTTTTTGCTATCATATACACAGTTTATTTAAATGAGTATTTGCAATGCCGTCGTCTAATGTTGTTTTTCGTTTTTTAGCTGAGCCTACTGATGTTAACTTTGGTGGAAAGGTTCATGGTGGTGTGGTCATGAAGTGGATTGACCAAGCGGGGTATGCCTGTGCAGCGGGTTGGAGTGGTCACTACTGTGTAACAGTTTCAGTAGCTGGGGTTAAATTTAGCCGCCCTATTTTGGTTGGTCAAATTGTTGAAGTTGAAGCTAAAATTGCCCATACCGGTAAAACCAGCATGCAAATTTTTATTCAAGTACGTTGTGGCGATCCAAAAACACAAAATTTAGTTGAAACTAACCACTGCGTTATTAGCTTTGTAGCGATGGATGAAACCGGTTATCCGGTGGAAGTCCCTAGCTTTAAAGCGGTCACCGATGAAGACATTAAGCTTGAAAATTACGCAATTAAAATGAAAGAAATTGCCATTGAAACAGAAAACCTACTACATAAAGTGTAACGACTCGTGCCATTTTATGAACTAAGCTATGTAAAAATCTCATTATTTTTGTAAAACATACCAAGGGGGTTACAAAAGTTCCCTAGTTTAAAGTTCATAACTGTTTAAATACCATACAAACGGTCTGGAAAACCAATACTAAAGTTGGTTTTTAGGCCGTTTTTTTATGCTGTTAATAATTGGCATGCTCGCTGCACTAACAAATCGACATTTGATTAAATAGCGTTTTATTTTTTCAAGTTGATGATTTTTTATTAAAGGAGCTATCTCATGGTAAAAACATTTTCTCTTTCCGCTCTCGCTTTAGCAACACTGGGTTTTAATATTGGGGCACACGCTGCCATAAATGATTTTGATACGCCGCGTATTTACACCGGCATTGGCTATGGTCAATATTCTTTTCAATTTGAAGATAGCGAGAATGATACTGACTTCGATGACGATGCCCAAATGCTTAAAGGTTATGTAGGCTCGCAATTTAACGAACATTTTAGCCTAGAGCTGGCTTATCAAAACTTTGATGAAGCCAGTGATATTGATAGCAAAGCTGAGGTCGACGGTATTTCATTAGCGGCGCGTTTAGCCGCGCCGATTACCAACAACTTTTCAGTGTATGCCAAAGGCGGTTGGTTAGAATGGGACGCCGACATTACACAAAAACTGCCTGTGGGTAGCATTACCCGCTCAACGGATGGCGGAGATGTGTTTTACGGCGCAGGGATTGAGTATGCCTTTACCAGTAATGTGCAAGTACGTTTAGAGTATGAGCGCTATGAGCTGGACGACGACATCGACCCTGAAATGGATGTTGCCTCTGTCTCTTTCCAATATATGTTTTAGATAAATCGTTCGTCAAAGGGGTAAGTATCACTTGCCCCTTTTATGTGCTTAAATTAAACCACTCAGTCTAATATTAACCCGCCTTTCGCAGCTTCATTTTAAGCTCAGCGTTATAACACTAATGCTATACGCTATAATAACGGGTAGAATACGCCTCTCTTTTAATTGCAACCGAGCATTATGAACGATTATCAAATTTCGGCTATTGGTCATATTCAGTCACCTTATAAACAAAAATTTGCCATTCCACGGCAACCACGCTTAGTCCCTCAGGCGAAAGCGAAATTGGTTTTTAGTGCCGATTTTAATCGTGAAGAATTTGTCCGCGGACTTGATGAATTTAGCCACATTTGGCTGTTATTTCGTTTTCATGAAACCGCCGATAAGGGCTACTCGGCTATGGTGCGCCCACCACGCTTAGGCGGCAATGCACGTAAGGGCGTATTTGCAACGCGCGCCACTTTTCGCCCTAATGCCATAGGCATGAGCGCGGTAAAGCTCGAAGGCATAGAGTATCTAAACGGTCAGCTCAGTTTGTTGCTCAGTGGTATTGATTTACTTGATGGCACGCCCATTATTGATATTAAGCCTTACTTACCCTATTCCGACGCAATGAGCGACGCAACCGCAGGTTTTGCCGATAGCCGTCCAGAAACACAAATGACCGTGGAATTTAGCCCGCAAGCATTAGCGTTTATCGCCCAACAAAGCCACTACCCCGATTTACACGCGTTCATTACCAATGTACTTAAACAAGATCCGCGCCCTGCCTATAAAAAACAACAAGACGGCACACAAAGTTATGGTATGACCTTGTATGATTTTAATATTAACTGGCAAGTAAACGAATCACATAACTTAGTCACTAGTATAGAAAATACCTAGATAAATACTCACTTAGCGCTTTAGTGTCACCGCAACCGCTGGTAGACTAAAGCCCTTATTACCAGACCATTATTACTCTAATTTCGGAAAAAACATGCGTACCAGTCAATATATTCTCGCTACTCTTAAAGAAACGCCTTCAGATGCTGAAATTGTATCGCATCAATTAATGCTTAGAGCCGGTATGATCCGTCGTGTTGCTTCGGGTTTATACACTTGGTTACCCTCTGGCTTGCGCGTGCTAAGAAAAGTAGAAAACATTGTTCGTGAAGAAATGGACAAAGTCGGCGCTATCGAAATGCTGATGCCTGTTATTCAGCCCGCTGATTTATGGGAAGAATCTGGCCGTTGGGAGCAATTTGGCCCTGAGCTTATGCGCTTTACCGATCGCCATAAGCGAACTTTTGCGTTAGGCCCAACTCACGAAGAAGTGATCACCGATTTTGTACGTAAAGAAATTAGCAGCTACAAACAACTGCCAGTCACTTTATACCAAGTACAAACAAAGGTACGTGACGAACGCCGCCCACGTTTTGGTGTAATGCGCGCACGTGAATTTACCATGAAAGATGCCTACTCATTCCACTTAAGTGAACAATGTTTAGATGCAACCTATCAAGCAATGCATAAAGCATACTGTAATATTTTTGAGCGCTTAGGCCTAGATTACCGCCCTGTTATTGCCGATACCGGCTCTATTGGTGGTAGCGTTTCACACGAGTTCCATGTATTGGCTGAGTCGGGTGAAGACGCAATTGCTTACAGTGATGGCAGTGATTACGCCGCCAACATTGAAAAAGCGGAAGCGCTCGCCCCTACCGAGCCACGCCCAGCAGCGAGCAAAGAACTTAAAGCGTTTCCAACACCCGATGCAAAAAGCATTAGTGAGCTTAAACAGCATTACGGGGTCAAACCGCATCGTGGCGTTAAAACATTAATCGTGTACGGCACGCCTGATGAAAACGAGCAACGCGGCTTAGTGGCCTTAGTGTTACGTGGCGATCACGAGCTAAATGAGCTTAAAGCTGAGAAACACCCGTTAGTTGACTCGCCACTTGAAATGGCAACAGAGGCCGACATTGTTGCCGCAATCGGTGCAACCCCAGGCTCTTTAGGCCCTGTGGGCTTACAAATGCCTATCATCGTTGATAGAAGCGCCAATGTAATGGCCGACTTTGTCGCTGGTGCAAATAAGGATGGTGAGCACTACAGCGGTATTAACTGGGACCGTGACGTTACCGACTATCAAGTTGCTGATTTACGTAATATTGTAGCTGGCGATCCAAGCCCTTGCGGTAGCGGAACACTGCAAATTATGCGCGGCATCGAAGTGGGTCATATTTTCCAATTAGGCACAAAATACTCAGAAGCGATGAAAGCGGGCGTATTAAACGAGTCGGGTAAAAACCAAATTATGACCATGGGGTGTTACGGTATTGGTGTATCTCGTATTGTTGCTGCTGCCATTGAGCAAAATAATGATCAATACGGTATTACATGGCCACAACCTATTGCGCCGTTTGATTTAGCCATAGTGCCGATGAATATGCACAAGTCGCACCGTATTCCTGATATAGCAAACAGCTTATATCAAGGGTTAAAAGACGCGGGACTTGATGTGTTATTTGATGACCGTAAAGAGCGCCCTGGGGTGATGTTTAACGATATGGAGCTAATCGGCGTCCCTTATACTTTAGTGATTGGCGAGCGGAATCTCGATGAAAACAAAGTTGAACTTAAAAACCGTCGTACCGGTGAAAAGCTAATGCTAGATATAGACACCGCTGTGGCCACTATTAAAGCAACGCTGCAAGGCTAACTTTATTAGAATAAAAAAACCGCTGTAACAGCGGTTTTTTTATGTCGGTAAATTAAAACCTTATATGCTGTGTTAATTTAGCCAGGTTATTAGTTTATCTTTCAACGTTTGTGGCTTAATAGGCTTAGTAATGTAATCATTCATCCCCGCAGTTAAACAGCGCTCTCTGTCGCCTTCCATCGCACTGGCAGTCATGGCAATAATAGGCACATGAATATATGCAATACCTGCTTTAGCGTTACGAATTTCACTGGTGGTGTCGTAACCATTTAAGTTGGGCATTTGGCAGTCCATTAAAATGGCATTAAATGGCGCATGTTGCTCACGGCTTAAAATAGCTAATGCTTCTAGTCCATCTGATGCACTGGTAATGTTAACCTTAGTGCCTTTTAGTATAGCCTTGGCCACTTGAATATTTATCATATTATCGTCAACTAACAAGATATGATAAGCAGATAAATCAGGCTCTAAAGGCTGATCGTTTAACGCCCTTGGTGGCGTCAGCATCGAGTCGTTTTCAGCGCCAAATAAGCTTGCTAATTTATAACTAAACTCATCTTGAGTAAGCGGTTTATTTAAAATATGTTGATGCTCTGGAAATACTTTTTGCGATTGCTTATTCATCACCATATCGCGCAATAGCAAGACATATTTTTTATCGTACTGCTCGCAATAACGAATAAGTGCATTCACTTGTGGGTGATGATCATCAATAATCAGTAAGTCGGCATTAAACTCCTGATGCTCACTAAAGTAATCTAATCGAGTGATATGTTGCTCATCAACATTACAGGTTTGTAATAATAGCCCACAGACATTATTAAACACGTTATCACGTGCAATCAGCGCCGCTACTGTGATTGGTTTGGCAAGTTCAATCGCGCTATTAAGTTTCTTTTCGGGTGCCACATGTAACACCACAGTGGCCGTAAAGGTGCTGCCTTGGCCTTTTTCACTGCTAACGGTAATATTACCGCCCATTAACTGCGCCAACTTTTTACAGATAGACAAGCCCAAACCAGTGCCACCAAAGTGGCGCGTCGTGCTTGAGTCTTCTTGGGTAAACACGTCAAATAATTTATCTATATTCTCGGGGGCAATACCAATACCTGTGTCTTTGACACTAAAGCTCATCAATACTTTAGCGTCATTAATATAGTCTGCACTTAAGGTTAAGCTTACTTCCCCTTTGTGCGTAAATTTAAAGGCATTGTTAATCAGGTTGATCAATATCTGTTTTAAGCGGTGGCTGTCCCCCACTAGCATTCTGTCAACTATATCTTGGGTATTTAAAAAGACCTCTAACCCTTTGCGTTGCCCATGCAGTGCTAACGAATTGATCATATCGCTACACACAGTGACCACATCAAAACTGTGATTATCTATATCCAGTTTACCGGCTTCAATTTTAGAAAAGTCTAATATGTCATTGATCAAATTCATTAATGAATGCGCACTGCTATTAGCCAGCTTTAAATAATGATGCTGTTGCTCAGATAAGCCATCTTCTTTAAGCATTTCCAGCATACCTAACACGCCATTCATCGGCGTGCGGATCTCATGTGAGATATTAGCAACAAAATCACTTTTCGCTTGGCTGGCTGCCAGTGCTTGATCTATGGCGCTTTCTAATTCTATGGTGCGCTGCGCTACTTTTTGTTCGAGGTTTTTATTTAAACTCTCAAGCTGATTCTGCGTGCTTTTTAATGAACTGATATCTCTTAATGTAGCCGCAACTTGATAGCGCTCGTTAAACACATCAAAAATTCGGCTGAGAGTAATTGAATAATATTGCTGATTTCCTTCGCTATCGGTATAAAGTGCTTCAAATGGCAGTTTAGATCCCTGTTTAATTGTTTCAGCGATGCAATCGCTATCAGCGTCATTTAGCGTTAATAATGACACAAATTTAACCGGTTCATTGCCGACAACAGCGCCAAACAGACGCTTTGCGGTATGGTTATAATTGACTACGACACCGCTCTCACTGATAGTAAAAATAGCATCGAGTGAGTTTTCTATCACGCGACTATTTTGCTCTTTAAGCGAGTGAATTAATAACTTACGATTTATAAAACGTTGGTACAACAAGGTGATAATCACTAATACCGTGAAAAACACCACCAGCATAGTGATAAAACTTTGACGTCGCTCGCTTACTTGCCTAAGCAAGCTGTCGCTATGAATACTGACGGCTATTTCCAGTGGTTGCATTGCGATATTGCCATTAATACTAATGCGCTTTTTAAGATAATAACGTTCAGGGTAGTTGGTCATTGGTAAAGTGAGATTACCTTGCATCACAGCAGCACTGTTAAATTCACTGGCAAAGCGCTCGCTTTGGTTAAATTCAAAACCAAAGCGCTTGGCAGCATCGGGGTGATATAAAAACTCACCCTGGCTGTTGATTAAATATATGTCGTGATCTGCGGGTAATTCAAAGCTCAGACTATTAAATAGCGGTTGCGCTGAGAAGTTGGCAACTAAGACCGCAAACACGGCGCCGCTTTCATTAAATACCGGCTTTGCGACGCGGTAGGTGCTGACATACGGGCGTTGTATTTCGCCATTTTCACGGTTGTAATTGATTGGCGAGACATAAACCGCTTGTTTATCTAAGCGGCTGGTTTTAACCACATAATCACGTTCGCCCTTGTGTTGTAACTGGCTGCCTTCAATACAGATCACCGCGCCATTTTGACCGCGATCGACCCTAACCACTTCCTTGCCACCTTCTGCCAGCATAATGTAGCGGGCTTGCAATATACTGTTATCGGTTTCCATAAAACCTGAAAATATCTCACTTAAACGCTGCTGCCATAAACTAATCGGCGTACCGGTGAGTGGATCAATCAATTGGTTTTCAGTGGCTCGCGAGAGCCCTTTAATCGGTGGAGTTGCATTTAAAAAATGAATCGCCGTCACACTGTCATTAATATGCTTATTAATCGCTAACAGCTTGGTTTCAAGCTCACGTTTAAGCTCTACATGTGCGGTATTATATACCTCAGTCCTGACTTTTTGCTCAAACAAATACAGCGCAGGTAAGGCAATGATAAAAAATGCCAATACAGCATAAAGTATGAGTTTATTGCTTTTGGCTACACGGATAAAGAAATTCAGTTTTAACATTAACTATGGCCTTCACTATAGTAAGTCTAGCAGTAGTGGCGATTGAGAAGAAATTGCCCGAAGCGTATTAGTTATCGGGTTGTTTACAGATAAATAGCGGCTGTAAACTTTTCCCTATGCTAACATTTTTGTCGCGAGAAATATAATAAAGCAGAGCCGACTTAGCATGAATTAAAAATAGCACAGGCAGCGAATGCTGCCTGTTTACTCATACTAAATAACTATAAAATTAACCATTATCGAAATAACACCTCTTCGCGATTAAACCATTTCACACAAAACGCTAAAAGTAAGCCGGCAATCAATGCCGTAGCTAGAAATATCAGCCCGATCATGGTGTAGTCAACGGTGCCTTTAACGATTTCTTTAATTGCTAACGCGACATTGGTAACCGGAATAAAGGCTGTTTTGACGGTCAGTTCCATGTTTGGCATTAAAGCAATGATCACCGGAAAAATAACCCCCATGGATAACGGTGTCATGTAGTTTTGCGCTTCTTTAAAGGTGCGGGCATAAATAGAGATGGCTAACGCTAACGCCGAGAATATCGCCGCTAATGGCAGTAATAACACAAAGATCATCACTAAATCGGTCACCGCTAATGAGCTAAATGCCGTTTTAATAAAGTCTAAATCGGCAAACATGAGCGCTAAAGTTATCCACACGCCCATACTGAGCACCGTGATGGTGGTGGAGGCAATGGAGGTAGTAAGCAAGGTAATAAATTTACCTAAAACCAGTTGCGTACGGGTAATCGGCGTTAATAATAAGGTTTCTAGTGTACCGCGCTCTTTTTCGCCTGCCCCTAAGTCGATAGCCGGATAGGTCGCCCCCATAAGCACAAGAGGCACCAATAAATAAGGTAAAAACCCGCCGATTTTTTCACCTAAATTTTCACGCTTATCGGCGGTATCAACTTTAACCACGTCTATCGGTTCGAGAATCGCTTTTTGCGTTGTCTCATCAATGCCAAAGCTCAGTAACTTTTGGCGTTGTAATCTATCGCTATATTCTTGTGCTAGCTCTTTAATGCGCTGAAATAAAAAGTTAATAGACTTAGCATCGTTAAACACCACCTGCCATTGACTTTGCTCGGCGTTATTGAGGGTGAGTTTGGCGTCACTGGGTATGTAAATCCCCATATCAATATCACCATTGATCACCCCTGCTTTGAGCTGCGCAACGGAGCTAAACTGTTTATCACCTTTATAACGCTGAAAGCTTTTATGGTAAAACACGGTTTCGCTAAACTCGGCAGCGTAATCGCCATTAATAATGGCATAGGTATGCACTTTTTGTTCAGCATCCATTGCCGCTTGGGCACTAATAAAAGCAACCACTGCAAAAATAAGCGGAAACACAGCCACCGGCACCGCAACCACAAAGATCAGCGTTTTTTTATCGCGTAATAACTCGGTTAATTCCTTTTTAAATACTTCAAACATCATGCTGCTCCGTGAGAATGTTCATAAACGCTTGGTTAAGCTCGTCACTATTACCGACTTGTTTAAACTCAGCTAAGCTGCCATCAAAACAACTCACCCCTTCGTTTATCACCGCAACGCGGTCGCACAATAGCGCCACTTCGTCTAAGTGATGGGTTGAAAATATAACCGGGATGCCCTGCGCTTTTAAGCTTTTAATAAAATTGATCACTGTTTGCGTGGTCATAATATCTAACCCTGTGGTTGGCTCATCCAGCACCACTACATCGGGGTAATGCACCACGGCGCGGGCGATATTGGCTTTTTGTTTCATTCCGGTTGACAGGTTTTCGGCGCGCTTATCACTAAACTTATGCATGTCGAGTAAGGTAAATAACTCTTCACAACGCGCGGCGATGGCTGTTTTGTTCATCCCATGCAATTTTGCAAAATATTCGATATTTTCTTTTACCGTTAAACGGCCGTATAAACCAGTAGAACCAGATAAAAAACCAATTGATTTACGCCCTAAAAGCGGCTGTTTAATGATGTCATTACCGGCAATAGTAATACTGCCCGCATCGGGTTTCAGCGCAGTCGATATCATTCTTAAGGTGGTCGTTTTGCCCGCACCATTCGGCCCTAACAGTCCTAACACTTCACCTTTATCACAATGAAAGTTTACGTCTCGTACAGAGTGAAAGTAGTCGTTATCTTCGCGAGGATCGACTTCATCGAGTTTATTTTTTTTGTGATCTTTGGTTAGCTTAAATTTCTTTTTAAGCCCACTGACTTGTATCATCTGCGCGTCCTTCGTTTCGGCCTAAAATAGTCCGTATTATCATAAAATGTAGCGTCATTGTTCGCATCATGCCAACCGGGTACCCCTAATAAGGGTAACGGGGAAAGCTGCTTATTATCGGCTAAACAATCCTCATTTTTTATCATCTCATAAAGTGTTTTATCTAGGTACTGATATTGGCAGGCTAAATCTTTACAAAATATGTCATCGGGAACCGGCACAAACAACGCTTTGCCAGTTAACCCTATGTAGGGCTTAGTGAGCATTTCGTAATTGGCATGACCAAACATAAAGGGGGCTATGGTTTTGCCCCATTGTGCTCTGTGCTCCACAAACGCAGTTTGCCATTGATGCTCACGTAACCACTGCTGCCATTGCGTGTCGCTAATGGCCAGTACCACACCACATTCGTCAAATAACGTCAGCGCGTTACGGTGTTTAGTGCGCTGTTTTAACCCATGCTTTGCAATTTCTTCTACATGGCGTTGGTTGATCAACGCTTTGGTTTTAGGAAACATACACCATATAAAACCGCCAAACAGGTCGTGCCAATTTTTTTCACGGGTGGGAACGTCACCCGTTTCATAAATAACTTGTTCGTAATAACGTTCAGCAAAGTCTACTTGTGCGTCATCAACAAAGCTTATTGGCATATTATTGCAGTTAATTGCCGTTAAATACGGGCTAAACCACTCTGGTGAGGGCCAATCTGTTAGCGTATCTAAGTTAAACAAGGTACGTAAGTGGGCAAAAGCGCCTGTTTGCAGACAACTGAGCTGAAATTCTTCGGGAGGTGTAAAACGCTTCATTATTACCTTTAACTAAACATCTATCTGTTAAACAGTTTACCGCAAAAACTGGTTCTATTTAATAGAACTTCATATACTAACGCCACTTAGAACAAAAAAAGAGCCAATATGAAACGTTATTTTTCTTTGACCTTAATCACAACCGCAATTTTAGCAGGTTGTGCAACAACAAGTATCACTACTGACGATGTCGCTAAAGGCTATAACAGCATTCAAGCCGACGACGTCGCGCAGCATGTTAAAGTGCTTGCATCTGATGAGTTTGGTGGCCGTGCCCCGTCGTCGCCTGGCGAAAAGTTGACGCTAGATTACTTAACAAAGCATTTTAAAGCATTGGGTTATCAACCAGGCAATGGCGATAGCTTTTTACAAGAAGTGCCTTTAGTGTCGTTAGAAGCAGACTCAAACATGGTGTTAAGTATTGGTGGTAAAGACTATCAATACAAAACCGACATGGTAATGGGCAGCAGCCGCATTAGCGAATTAGAGGCGATTGAAAACTCTGAGCTGGTATTTGTTGGTTACGGGATTAATGCCCCTGAGTACAACTGGAACGATTATGAAGGCTTAGATGTTAAAGGTAAAACCGTGGTGATGTTAGTCAACGATCCAGGTTTTGCCACTAAAGATCCGGCATTATTTACCGGCGATGCCATGACCTACTATGGCCGTTGGACCTATAAGTATGAAGAAGCGAGTCGTCAAGGCGCCGCTGGTGCGATTATTATTCACGAAACCGCCCCTGCCTCCTACCCATGGTCGGTGGTAGAAAATTCGTGGAGCGGTGAACAATTTGGTTTTCAAAAAGAAAACAACAACATGGACCGCGTTGCCGTTGAGGGCTGGGTAACCACTGAGGTTGCTAAAGAGCTATTTAGCAAAGCCGGTCTTGATTTTGATAGCGCAAAAGCCAAAGCGGCGAACAGTGCCTATCACGTTAAAATGGGCGATTTAACCGCCAGTGTGACAGTAAAAAATACCATTAAAAAGTCAATTTCCTACAATTTTATCGCCACCTTACCGGGCAGCGAAATGCCAGACGAGCACATTATTTACTCAGCGCACTGGGATCATTTAGGCACCGATAAAAACCGCAAAGGTGACCAAATTTACAATGGAGCGCACGATAACGCCACCGGTACCGCAGGCTTGATTGAAGTAGCCGAAGCATTCACTAAACTGCCGAAGCACCCGCGCCGCTCAATGACCTTTTTAGCGGTAACGGCAGAAGAGCAAGGCTTACTCGGTTCTAAATATTACGCTGCTAATCCGGTCATACCCGCAAACAAAACCGTCGCAAATATCAATATGGATAGCCTCAACTTGTTAGGTAAAGTTAAAGATATAAGTGTGGTGGGTATTGGTAAATCGCAAATGGATGATTTATTAGCAGCGGCAGCCGCAGAGCAAGGCAGAACCGTGGCTGGCGATCCCAATCCATCATCGGGTGGTTACTACCGCTCAGATCACTTTGCCTTTGCTAACATGGGTATTCCTGCCATGTACGCAGGGGGTGGTACGCAAGCATTTGACGAAGACACTGCAAGCTACCGTAAACGCATGAGCTTAGTGCTACGTGGCTGTTACCACCAGCCGTGTGATAGATACCGCGATGAGTGGGATCTGTCGGGTGCGGTTCAAGACTTACAGTTATTTTATAAAGTGGGGTTTAATATTTCACAGCAAAGTGAGTGGCCACGCTGGAATGAAAACTCAGAGTTTCAACGTAAATAATTGCCTTGTTGCTTAATCGCTTAATTGCGCAATAACACTGTAATAATAGCCCGCAAATGTAGATTCACATTTGCGGGCTTTTTTATTTTTTAGTTAATGGCTGCAAAACTTAGCGTGCCAACTAGGCTGTATGCACAGCACCTTCTTTTGGATTAGCACCGAAATCGTTTTCACCGCTTTGTGAGTCCTGTACTAAAAATACCAGCATCACAATCCAACCTATAATAGGCACTAGCCACATTAACTGCCACCAGCCGCTACGTCCCGTATCGTGTAAACGGCGTGCAGCAGCACTAATTGAAGGCACAAACAGCACGATACTATAAATAGAGCCAATCACGGCTGTTCCCAATGCGGCATCTAGCACACCACAAATAAACGAAAAGAGGATATTAAATAACACAAACATCCAATAGGCTTTTCTGCGGATACGGCCGTTAAAGTCGGCATAACGGCGAAAAGCTTCTAAATAGTGATCCATAGTAGTTCCTTAATTTTATTATAATTTCCCTTGCGGGTAAGTGGATTATACGGGTGTTATTGCTCGCTACTGCAGTGCGTTTAATTAATCAGTGATGGTTAATTAAACGGACAATGAGGGTGAGCAAACTGTCCTTTAGTAGAGTTAACAATCAACTTATAGTAAATAAAAATGCTTGAAAATCAATCAAAAAACCAGCCGAAGCTGGTTTTAATTTGATTAATGTAGCTACTGTGGCTTAGTTCATTGCCATCATCATGGTGGCTGGATTTTCTAAATACGATTTCCATAAATTATTAAAGCGAGCAATTGTGCCGCCGTCAATAACACGGTGATCGCCCGACCAGCTTACTTGCATAATCGCTTTACTCACTATCTGGCCGCTTTCATCAAAGCGCGGTAAGTGCTGCAATTTACCCAACGCCACAATCGCCACTTCGGGTTTATTGATAATCGGCGTGGCAATAGTGCCACCAATAGCACCAATATTTGAAATGCTAATGGTGCCGCCTTTTAAATCATCAGGTGCCACACGTCCTTCTCTGGCCGCGTCGGTTAAGCGGGTTAAATCATTGGCAACTTGCACTATGCTTTTGCTTTGGCACGATTTAATATTCGGTACTAATAAACCTACTTTTGAATCTACCGCAATACCAATATTATGCTCGTCATAATAGGTCAATTCGCTGCAGTCATCATTCACTTTAGAGTTTAGTACCGGGTACTGTTTCATTGCCAGTGACAGTGCTTTTACAAAAAACGGCATCATAGTCAATTTAACGCCTTCTGCCTTATATTGCTCTTTTAAGCTAGTCCGCAGTGTAATTAATTGCGTTAAGTCAATTTCGTCACTAAAGGTAAAGTGTGGAATAGTCGACACCGACGCCACCATTTGCTTAGCCATGGCCGCTTTAATGCCTTTGATTGGCTCAACACGCGTACCAGCCGTACTTGTCGTTGCTGCTGACGCTGTTTGCAACGGTGATGTATCGATACTGTTAGGCACTTCCCCTTTTACAAACTCTTCTATATCGTGTTTGTAAATGCGGCCATTTTTACCACTACCTGGTACACAGCTTAAATCAACTTCTAACTCACGCGCTTTACGACGCACTGCAGGAGATGCCACCGCCTTTTTATTAACAATTTTAGTGCTTTGCTGGCTGCTGGTTGCAGGCGTTTTTTCACTGGCGGCATTGCTTTGTGCTTTTACCACTGCCTGATTAACATCGGCAGTTGGTTTTGCTTTACTGCCGGCGATAGTCATTTGAAACAATGGGCTGTGCACTTTGGCAATTTCACCTTTTTGATAATACAGCTTTTGTACTGTACCAGTGTATTTAGCCGGGATCTGCACTAAGGCTTTATCTGTCATTACGTCGCACACAGCTTGATCTTCGACTATGTCATCACCTTCGCTTACCAGCCACTCTACGATTTCGCACTCAACAATACCTTCGCCAATATCGGGAAGAATAAAGTCTTCAACTTGCTCATCACTGCTTGCGGTGTTTTGTTGCGGTGCAGCAGTATCCGTTTCAGCTGCTGTAGACTCACCTGCGACATCCATAGCAAATAATGGCGCATGCACTTTAGCAATCTCACCTTTTTGACAATACAGTTTGGTGATCACCCCATCGTGCACTGCGGGAATTTGTACCAGCGCTTTGTCGGTCATGACATCACAAATAGGTTGATCTTCCGTGACGCTATCGCCTTCGGCTACCAGCCACTCAACAACTTCACATTCAACAATGCCTTCACCGATATCGGGTAATATAAAATCTTTAGCCATGGTAACCCCTAAAAATCCATTGATTGTTTAATTGCGGCCATTACTTTTAATGCATCCGGTACATATTCTTTTTCTAGTGCCAGCGGGTAAGGTGTATCTAAGCCACATACGCGCATAATAGGCGATTCTAAATGCAAGAAGCACTCTTGTTGAATAGTCGCCGCAATTTCTGCACCAAACCCATTGGTGATCGGTGCTTCGTGGCTGACAATTAAACGCCCAGTTTTAGTAACCGATTGCGCAATGGTTTCTACATCCCAAGGTAAAATGCTACGTAAATCAATTATTTCACAGCTAATACCTTGCTCGCCGGCTTGTTTAGCCGCTTCTTCAATAATTTCCATTTGCGCGCCCCAAGCCAGTAGCGTGATATCGCTACCCTGTTGCACCACTTCCGCTTTGCCAAGCTCTATGCTGTAATCTTCTTCTGGTACTTCGCCAATAGACGCACGGTATAAGCGTTTCGGCTCAAAAAATAATACCGGGTTATCGTCTTTAATTGCCGCACGTAATAAGCCCTTGGCTTGATACGGGTTACGCGGAACAATCACTTTTAGCCCCGGTGTATGTGCAAAATATGCCTCGGGTGACTGTGAGTGGTACAAGCCACCTGCAATTCCTCCGCCGTAAGGGGTACGAATGGTTAAATTACCAACATCAAACTCATTACCACTACGGTAACGAAATTTAGCTGATTCATTCACAATTTGGTCAAACGCGGGGAATATATAGTCAGCAAATTGAATTTCAGCCAATGCGGGAGCACCAAACGCCGCTAAACCGTTAGCAAAACCTAAAATGCCTTGCTCGGTTAAGGGGGTATTAAACACGCGATGCTTACCGTATTTTTCTTGTAAACCCGATGTGGCTCTAAATACGCCACCAAAATAACCGACATCTTCACCAAAAATACAGGCTTGTGGGTGTTCCGCCATGGTAATATCAAGCGCAGAATTAATTGCGTGTAGCATGTTCATTTTAGCCATTACTTAATTCTCCCTGCAGTGACTGGGTATGCGTCTGGATGTTGCTTAATGTGCTGTTTTAATTGCTCATATTGACGTTGCAACAAAGGAATTGGCGTATCGTAAACATCCGATATCAACTCTTCTAACGCGGGCTTTGGTACCACTTCGGCGCGCTTAAGGGCCGCTAAAATTTCTTCGCGGATTGACTCTTTAGCTTTTACATCGTCATCTTCATTAAGCCAGTCTTGTTTCACTAACCATTTTCTGAATTTTTCGATTGGGCACACCTGATGATTTGCTTCTTCGTCTTTTGTACGGTAGCCGCTAGGATCATCTGAGGTTGAGTGTGCACCTAAACGGTAGGCAATAGACTCGATTAGAATCGGCTCACCGTTGCTAACGGCTATTTCACGGGCTTTTTTAGTCGCCGCATACACCGCAAGGGCATCGGTGCCATCAACACGAATGGTTTTAATGCCGTAACCAACACCGCGTGAAGCAATACCGTCGCCTTTAAATTGCTCATCGGCGGGGGTCGAGATGGCATAGCCATTATTTCGAGCGAAAAAGATCACTGGCGCTTGGTGAACCGCAGCCATATTCACACCGGCATGAAAGTCCCCTTCACTGGCAGCACCTTCACCAAAGTAACATAAGGTAATGTTATCTATGGTGCTGGCCAGTTCACCGCTTTTGGCATCTATGTGCTTAATTTTTTGCCCATATGCATAACCCGTAGCCTGTGGGATTTGTGTCCCTAGAGGCGAAGAAATGGTCATATAGTTTAGCGCTTTAGAGCCATAGTGAATGGGCATTTGACGCCCTTTACCTAAATCTAATTCATTAGAGAACATTTGGTTCATAAATTGATCGAGCGTAAAGCCACGGTAATGTAAAGCTGCTTGTTCACGGTACTGCGCCATGATCATATCATCTTGATCAAGTGCGGCTGCCGAGGCGGTAATTGCAGCCTCTTCTCCTAAACATTGCATATAAAAGCTGATACGCCCTTGGCGCTGTGCACCTTGCATACGTTCATCAAGTAAACGAATAAAACGCATGGTTTCGTATAATTTAATTGCGGTATGTTTTGATATATCGGGTGCGGTTGCACCGGAATGAATGTCGCCGTCCTCAGTTAAAATACTAAGGGTTGGAATAGTTAACGCATTGCCATCAATAAACTCAAGCGTGTGGTTAATATTCAGCGATACGTTATTGGGATTACTCATAACCTACCTTCTCTTGTTGTCAGTAACACAGTGCCCATGAAATTATTATTGTGGGTTGATAGCTGCGAATAAACTTTGCAACATCTGCACTGTATTTAATTAAAGCTGCCGACACTTTACGTTAACGTAAAGTGTTATTCAACAAGTCTAGTGCAAAACAAAAGTAAATACTGAGTAAAAACATGGCAAGTTAACTATACAGTTATTTAACTAATTATTAATCATATAGTTAACTTTGCATGAAAAGTGGTCTGATCAGATACTAGATAAAGTTATTGTCTATTTGCATGGGGATCACTGTCAGCAACGCACGTTGTCCAATTGCAACGTTTGCATTAGGGAAAATGATCGCCTCTCCCGCTACATCAGCATAATAATGGGTATCGCCATCACTCGCTAACAACTCGCCTTTAGCAAAGCCGGTGAAGTTTTCTGCGCTATCAGAAAATGGAAAGCTAAAGTTTTGCTCAGTGCGATTAATGGTGCGATGCACAGTAAATAACTCAAAGTCTTTTGCATTAAATTCTGGATATTCTATATTTTCTTGGCTAATTAATGCAGTGAGTGTCTGTTTGGTTTTTTCAAAACGCGCCATGTCGTTTTCACCAAACGGTTTGACTTGGCCAAGTTCTATCGTAAACGAGTCAGCGCCATGCACAAATGAAGAATAATAGCTAAAGGTGGTCGCCGGCGACTTCATCATCAGCACGGTATTAACACCACAACTTAATAAAAACTGTAATTGTGACTTTTTCCAAGGCTTACCATGCAAAAATGGATAAACCGCAAACTTTTCATTTTTAGAGCCTCGAATAGCGGTGTGTAAATCGTAATGGCATCGCGCGCTGTGTGCATTGCCGCGAGCAAAAAAGTCGCTCACGTACTGTTCTAATTTAGCCGCGCGGCGACGCTCGTTATTCATTGCTACATTTTCAACGGTGTGATGGCCATTAAACAACCGATTTAAGTTCTCTTCGACAAAACGCTTGCCGATATTAATCGACTGCGGATTACCAAAAATAAACAGCACACGCTGTTTCAGCAACAGCTTACCCAAAATAATATCTTTAATTAACTGATCGCATATTTCTATAGGTGCCGTTTCATTGCCATGCACGGCACTTGATAACACGACATCTTTATTAGTGTTCAGCTGAGGTTGAAACTCAATCACACCGGTGTCGTGTATGGTTACGGCGGTGCCGTTGGCTAAATTAAACGCGCCTGGTGCTAAATGCCATTCATTGGCACGGCTAAGGGTTAAAAAGTCGCCGCTGTGTTGTAAATCTTTTATGTAAGGTGCTGTGGCTAACATAGGAATAAAGCCTTATAGGTTTAATAGTACTTCTTGCTATAGCGAAAGCGCTGCTTTCACCGAGTTATTGTTATCTTTAAACAAAAACGGCTGAATAAATCAGCCGTTTTTAATCTCGTTTTTTATTTAGCTAATAACTGAATCTACTAGCTTTTTAGCTTCTTTTTCAAGTAATGCTAAATGTGCTTCACCTTTAAACGACTCAAGGTAAATCTTGTAAATATCTTCAGTGCCCGATGGACGCGCGGCAAACCAGCCATTTTCCGTCACTACTTTTAAGCCACCAATTGCCGCGTTGTTGCCCGGGGCATGAGTTAACTTTTGTAATATCGGCTCGCCTGCCAGTGTTTCAGCACTGACATCACTGGCACTCAGTGCTTTTAAACGTGATTTTTGCTCACTGCTTGCCGGGGCATCGATGCGTTTATACAATGGCGCACCAAACTCTTGTTCAAGCTCTTTATACAGTGCTGACGGTGTTTTACCTGTTACAGCCTGTATTTCAGCGGCTAACAGTCCCATAATAAAGCCGTCTTTATCGGTGCACCAAACACTGCCATCAAAACGTAAAAATGCCGCGCCAGCACTTTCTTCACCACCAAATGCGAGCTTGCCTTTATTAAGTCCTTCAACAAACCATTTAAAGCCAACCGGGACTTCTTTCACTTTACGCTGATTACGCGCCGTTACTTTGTCGATCATCGAACTTGAAACCAGCGTTTTACCAATTTGTACATTGTCATTCCACTGGCGGTGTTTAAGTAGGTAGTCAATGGCAACCGCTAAAAAATGATTTGGATTCATTAAGCCATCGGGCGTCACTATGCCGTGACGGTCGTAATCGGGGTCGTTACCAATAGCGATATCAAAGTCATCTTTAAGCGCGATAAGGTTAGCCATTGAATACGGTGATGAGCAATCCATACGAATTTTGCCATCTTTATCAAGCGGCATAAATGCAAAACGCGGGTCGACACTGTCGTTTACCACGGTTATGTCTAAGTTATATTGCTTGGCAATAATTGGCCAAAAGTTGATCCCTGAGCCTCCGAGTGGATCAACCGCAATTTTAATTCCCGCCTCGCTAATCGCTTTCAAATTAACAATATTTTCTAAATCATTAATGTAGGGGGTCATTAAGTCTTGGTACTTAATAAAGCCCGAGCGAGACGCTTTGGCAAAAGGAAACAGCTCAACTTCCACTAAATCTTCAAGTAATAGTTGGTTTGCTCTGTCTTCAATCCATTTAGTGACATTGGTATCGGCTGGGCCACCATCGGGGGGATTATACTTAAAGCCACCATCTTCTGGCGGATTGTGCGATGGCGTCACCACAATACCATCGGCTAATTCGTTTGGGTGTAATTTGTTATAGCTAACAATCGCGTGGCTTATCACTGGCGTCGGCGTAAAGTCTCCCCCTTCTTGGGTGATCACTTGGACTTCGTTAGCGACTAATACTTCTATTGCTGAATTAAAGGCCGCCTCGCTTAACGCATGGGTGTCTTTACCTAAAAATAGCGGGCCAAAAATATCATTTTGCTTGCGGTAATCACAAATAGCTTGGGTAATAGAAAGTATATGCGACTCATTAAATTTTACATCGTAAGAACAACCACGATGTCCCGATGTGCCAAATGCAACACTGTGCTCCGGATTTAACTCTAAATCGGGTTCATTTAAATAATACGCTGACACCAGCTTAGGTACATTTATTAGTACCGATTGTGGTGCTGTTTTACCTGCACCTGAATGAATAGCCATGGTAGTTCCTTACAGATAGTCGCGAATTTTTTCAGCTTGCTCAGTGCTATAACCTAAACACAGAGCCACTTCATGCAGCATCATTTTCTTGCGTGTCGTGTTCGAATTGGTCATTACCCAGTATTCACTATCAGTAATGTTTTTCGGGTTCATGCTACTGCCGCTGTTTAATAACTCTTCTTTACTGGTAGCAAAGTAAACACGGTCGCGCCCTTTTATATCTAGCACGGCACGAAAGTCGCTTTTGTGTGTTCTGTAAAACGCACTTAAAATAAATAAAAATCGGCCAACAACGCCTTTTTGCATAGCCAGCTCTTCTTTATTTAGTACATTAAATATATTGGCACTTTTTTCAGCTGCCGGGCTAACAGCTGGAGGCGCAGACGTTGCAGTTGCCGTGGTATTTACTATTGATTGTGTAGGCGTAGCCGCTGGTTGATTATTGTGATTAAGTTCTACGTGGGTAGCCTGAATATTTTCGCCATTCATATTTAATAAACGACGTAAGATAGTGGATGCACTCTCACCAATACTTTGTGTATTACTGGCAATATACTGATATAACTCGTCGTCTATGTCGATTTGTTTCATGTTCTTCCTGTCATTACGGGTCACATTTTTTTCTCCCGTGTGATTATACCCAAAACAGTTAGAAATGCGAGTTACAACAATCGTTACAAATTATAATTCGTAAAATTACTGTAAGCTATTTTACGCGTGGCATAAGCCATAATTAGAACCGCACTCTACAACAAACAGGGAATGGCAAATTTTACCCCTGCAAACCGTCAGTAGCGTTATTTATGTTTAGTCTAGTTGCAAGCATATGCGCGAACGGCTGATTTATTAGTAATATCACTGGGGGGGAGCGTAACTTAACATAACAGCTTATGCCGTTATGTTAAGTTACAGATTGGTTATTGTGGGCTTTCAATGGTGTAACTATTATTCCAAATTTCGCCGTCGCTATTTGCTGCACGGTCAAGATCTGAATAATTAGATTGCTCCGCATAAACCACCGCCGAATAAGTGGTTTCGCCTGCTTGACCTGTTGTTACTGCAGTAACGGCATACGTCTCTCTGAGCCAAAAGCCTGAGGGTAAGTCGCTGTCTAGATCACTGTTAGTTTCAAGTACAACAAAGGTAAGTTCACCTAGTGTTTCGATATACCAAATAAAATCGATTTGTTCATTGCTATCGATAAATTTGCCACTACTAGGGTCGGCTTGGGTTGCCGAGCCCGTATCATAAAACTCGACTCGCTCGCCCTCATCAAGCCAACTGTGACCTAACACGTCACTTTTAGCTAGGGCCACTGTATTACCACAGCTAGCAACGACCTGTTTAAAATCGTTAAACGAATTAGGGTTAATTGGCGCCCCTAAGCCATTATCGGCACTATCATTCCAACCCGATTCATAACCGCAGGCAAAGCTAGTTTGCGCGGCTACGCTAGCGCGGTAATCTGTTGAGTAATACTGTGGCAACGCATTATCTTTAGCATAGATGCGTATCAATAATTGGTAGCCTAACTCTGGCTGAAATTGATCGTTTGCAAGTAGTTCTTGAGCAAACATTGCTGCATCAAACGTAATACTGGTGGCCGTTATTGAATCAGGCATTGCCCAAATTGATAACACATGGTTGCCTTGGTTATCGATTATTTCAACTAATACTTCATCAATTGTTGTGCCATCAGCCAGTGTCCACGCAACGACTAAGTCATTACCTAAAGTAAAGTTATTCAGGTTGTCTAAGGTTGTTTGTGGCGCTGTAGGATACAAACCTGTAGTCATTGGCAAATAATTCACCTCGCGCGAATAGCTCGCAGTGGCTTGGCCAGTGACACTTGGCATACTGGCATCACTCAAATCTAAATTGTCTGTATAAAAACGGTATTCTATCTTATCGCCAACACTAAACGTACTCGCGGCTATTTGCCCTAAATTTGCACCGAATGC
>NZ_JBFJHD010000019.1:0-31601 GCF_041613455.1 Pseudoalteromonas sp.
CCTGATACCTGATACCTGATACCTGATACCTGATACCTAGTGTTTTGCCGCATACGCTTCGGCTTGTTGCCAAACGCGTAGTGTATTACCACTTAAAATCTTTTTAATATCGGTGTCGTTGTAGCCCCTATCCATTAACCCTTGCACTAGGTTAGGGTAGCTAGATACATCCTTTAAACCGATAGGAAGAGAGTCGCCCACGCCGTCGTAATCAGAGCCAATACCGACATGATCAATACCAATTAGCTTCACTACATGGTCAATATGATCAAGCACTTGTGTAAGGCTAGCAAATGGGAATGGGTTTTTAGCGCGATACATAGCATCAAAATCTTTACTTACCTTAGTACCTTGCTTTTTAGCTGCTTCCTTTTTGTTTTTCATTTGATCGTACCATGCACCTGCTTTAGAGGTGACAAAGCTTGAGCCAAAGTTTATTTGAATAACTCCGCCATTTTCTTTTAGCGCAAGTAGCATCTCATCATTCATATTACGCTCAAAGCCCGGCGTGTATTTGCGTAATGATGAGTGCGAGGCTATAACCGGCGTGTTAGATAATGCCATAACTTGATAAAACGCATCATCGGAAATATGCGACACATCGATGAGCATGCCGATGTTGTTCATTTCCGTCACTAGCTTTTTACCAAACGGGCTCAAGCCTTTCCACTTGCGGCGAATATCATACGATGAGTCAGAAATATGATTGCTTTGCGAGTGTGCTAGGGTGATGTAGCGCACGCCGCGATCAAAAAAGTGCTGCAGGTTTTGCATATCGCCTTCAATCGGCGAGCCATTTTCCATGCCCATCGCTATCGATATTTTACCTTGCTTAAACTGTGTTTCGATATCGCTTGTTGAGCTGGCAATGGCAAACTTATCTGGCGCGCGAAAAGCAATCGCTTCCATACCATCAATCAGTTGATTCGCTAATTGAAAGCTTTTACCTTTGCCTTCAAACTCCAAATGCGCTGGAATATAAATCGACATAAACGGTGCGTTTAAGCCACCTTTTACGGCGCGAGGGTAGTCAAAATCGCCATCGTCAGTGGCTTTAGTTACATCCGCCCATTTATCGTGAATACGGTAAGGTACATCAATGTGGGTATCGATTAAAATCGTATCGTGAGCAAGCTTAATTGCTTTTTTTGATGGGGTAATATTTGCTTGCGCAGGTCCTGTTAATGCAATGGCTATTGCAACAACTAATGAGCTTAGTTTTATCATTTATAATGGCTCTTTAAGTTAAAAAGCCATTGTCTATTTTTCCGTCGTGTCTGACAAGTTTACTCGTCGAATTGCTGTTCATTTTGTAGTGCTTTGAATTCGTTTTTGGAAATGATGGTGACCGACTCGTGCAGCTCAGAGAAAAATACCATCGCTTCGCCGTTGTTAAGTTGCTGATTTACCTGTGCTACTTTGCTTTCAATGGTTACCTCTTGCGCGCCATAGTCAGTACCTTCACGCAGCACGTAGCTTTCAATAAGGTTGTATAGGGTGTCTTTATCAAGTTGTTGATGAGGGATGATCATGCTGACTCTTTATTTGCTGAATTAAAAACATGGTGACCAAAATAGCGTGGCACGGCTTGCTCTAACCAAAATACTGGCTTAAATGGGTTATTGCCGCTAATAAACCCCACATGCCCGCCTTTTTCTGAGACGCGCAGCGTAACATGCTCACTGACATCTTGCCTACTGGGCGCTGCCTTAATTGACAGCATGGGGTCGTCTTTGGCATGAATAATTAATGTTGGCACCGCTATATGCTTTAAATACGGCATAGCGCTCGCTTGGCGATAATAATCGTGCGCGTTTGCAAAGCCATGCAGCGGTGCGGTAAGTTGATTATCAAACTCTAGCAGGTCATCTATTTGCATTAATTGCTCGGGCGTTAAGGCAATGTGTTGCTTAATTTGCGGTAACTTACGGTGCATCGACTTTTTCATGCGATCGAGTAAATATTTTTGATAAATCTTCCCTAAGCTTTTGCGGATCACATCGCTCGATGAGGATAAATCATAAGGCGCTGACACTACCGCGGCGGCGTTTAACGGGCAGTGCGCTGCTTGCTCACCTAAATACTTAGCCAGCACATTGCCACCGAGCGAAAACCCCACGGCGACGAGAGGTCGGTTTGGGTATAGTTTTTTTAAGTGATTAATAAAAAACTCTAAGTCGGCGGTATCCCCACTATGATAAGCACGTGGTAGGCGATTAACTTGCGTTGAGCAGTTTCTAAAGTGCATCAGCACGACTGCAAACCCGTGTTGTTTTAAGGCTTTCATCATGCCTTTGGCGTAAAAGCTATTGATATTGCCTTCAAGACCATGCAATACCACGGCAAGTGGCGCGGTTTCATTATGTGGCAGTGACCAAGCCAGCTCAATAAAATCACCATCAGGGGTATCAAGCTGTTCAAGTTCGTAGCGAGTATTATGAAATGGGCGGAAAAAACGCGGCATTATGGTTTGAACGTGACGATTTGTCATCCACCATGCGGGTTTAAACTGTGGGATCATATTGGTACTACACACTTTGTAAAAATGAAGCGCTAGTGTACCAAAAAGAATAAAAAGCGCCTAATCAGTAAACTGATTAGGCGCTTTGTGTGGTGCTTAATGTTGCTCGGGTATTTCTGCTTCGCTTACCTTTTTAATAAAGTAGTACAAATAAAAAAGGCATAAACCAATAACGACGCCGAGAAAACCAAATGATAAAAACAGCACCGGGTCGCTAAAAAAATCTCTGAAGAATACGTCCATAATTGCCTCCTAATGTTTATGAGTTAAGCATAGGCTGGCTCAGTGCGTGAAGAGATGATCGAGATCAAGTTATCTCACTTAGCTAATTGCTGATAAAGGCGAAGTTGATTTAGATCATGTTTTGCAGACGAAGTGCGTCGCTTTGCAGGGAAGGTTATAGGTATCAGCTTTACGCAGTAAAAGAAGGGATACAAGCAGGGATAAATATTATTGCTAACTTTTACTTTTTATCCCTCCACAAGCGCAGCGCCTCTTAAGCTCTTTGTGAATAAGTTACTTAAGAGTTTTTTAGAAAAAGAGCAGAGAGTGAGGGAGGTCAAATAGCTGATCACTGACCGTTCGAAACTGATAGCTTATAAATACAGCGCGCTATTATCTGGCGTTGTACATGCTATAAGCTCAAAGTCATTTGCTGCAGCAATTAGCATTTGCTGTTGTTGTTTCTCTAGCTTAAGTTCGGCGCTAAGTAGCGCGTGTCGAATATTGGCGTAATCAGTAATACTCTGCTGATTTGCCTTTAAATAACCGCGAGCGCTGCGAAGTGGCTTTAATACCTGAGCATCAAATTCACTAACCACGTGTTGCAATTGACTTAATTGCTCAGCGTTAATGCTGAAATTTAACGAATCTAAATAATAAAGTAATAAACATAAGTTGACGTTTTTACCTTGCTGGTTTTGATAATCCAACAGACGCGTTTGCATGTGACCTTTGCTGTAAAGGTCACATGCAAACTGCCAAAAGTCATCGCTATTGAGCAAGTTCATCGGCAAATGCCTGCTCTTTTTGTTCCATTTCCTCCAGCGACATTAGCAACTCTTCTTCAACCTCATTAAGCTTAGGGGTTAACGTGGCTTGTTTGCTAATTAGCTCTTTAAGCTTGCCTTTGTTTTCATCGTTGTAGAGTGTGTTATCGCCCAGTGCACTTTCCACTTCAGCTAGTTCAGCTGCAAACTTATCCAGTTGCTTCTCGAGCTTTTCAATTTGTTTTTTCAGCGGTTGAATCGCTTTTCTAAATTCGGCTTCAAGGCGTTTTTGCTCTTTACGGTTAACTTGTGAGTGGGCTTTTGGCTCATCGTCAGTGTCAGTTACTTTAGCCGCTTCTTTATTGGCATTGAGTAGCCACTGATAATACGCGTCTAGATCGTAGCCAAACTGGGTTACTTTACCGCTATCCACTAAATAAAATTCATCGGCGGTATTTTTTAACATATGGCGGTCGTGCGATACGGTGACCATAGCGCCTTCAAATCCTTGTAGTGCCATGACCAACGCGTGGCGCATTTCTAAATCAAGGTGGTTAGTGGGCTCATCCAGTAGCAACAAGTTGGGTTTTTGATACACCAACATCGCCAAGACTAAGCGGGCTTTTTCGCCGCCTGAAAACGGCGCTACAGGTTCCAGCGCTTTGTCGCCAATAAAGGCAAAGCCGCCTAAAAAATCCCGCAGCGATTGTTCGGTGGCTTTAGGGTTTAAACGCTGTAAATGGGTAATAGCGCTGGCTGTTAAATCAAGCGACTCTAATTGGTGCTGTGCAAAGTAGCCAATATTTAATCCATGGTGCTGCACAACTTTACCGGCTTGGGGCTCTAAATCACCAGACAGGAGTTTAATTAACGTTGATTTACCCGCGCCATTTCGGCCCAGTAAAGCAATACGGCTACCCGGTACTAAGTTTAATTCGATATTATTTAAAATGGTGATATCAGCATAACCCGCTTGGGCTTTATCTATCGTCATTAGTGGGTTGGGTAGGGCTGTAGGCTCGGCAAATTCAAAGTTAAATGGTGAATCAGCATGCGCCGGCGCTAATTTTTCCATGCGTTCCAGCGCTTTTACGCGGCTTTGTGCTTGTTTGGCTTTACTGGCTTTAGCTTTAAAGCGAGTAATAAACTGTTCTAAATGCGCAATTTGCTCTTGTTGTTTTTCAAACATGGCTTGTTGCTGTAATAAGCGCTCGGCTTTTTGGCGCTCAAACTGCGAGTAGTTGCCTTTATACACGTTGATCAGTTGTTTATCGATGTGCCAAATTTGATCCACCACGGCATCTAAAAACTCACGGTCATGGGAGATAAGTACCAGTGTGCCGCTATAGGCACGTAAAAAACGCTCAAGCCAGTAGACCGCGTCTAAATCAAGGTGGTTGGTTGGCTCATCAAGTAATAATAGGTCGGCATCACGAATAAGTGCTTGCGCTAGGTTTAAGCGCATTCGCCAGCCACCGGAAAAGGCACTGACGGGGTTTTCAATCAGATTATTAGCAAAACCTAGGCCGTGTAGTAGCTCGCCCGCTTTGGCTTCAATGCTATAGCCTTTAATATTTTCTAGCTGAATATGGACTTTTGCTTGAGTGTCACCATCGTTGTTTTTTTCGGCCTCACGCAGGGCAATACGCAGCGCATAATATTGAGGATGACCTTGTAATACATAGTCTAGGGCACTAATTTCAAGTGCGGGGGTTTCTTGTTTTACTGATGCAATAGACCAGTCTTTAGGGATGGTAAAGTTACCCGCATCAAGCTGTAACTCAGACTTTAATAAGCTAAATAGCGTTGACTTACCGCAACCGTTAGCGCCGACTAGGCCTACTTTATGCTCTGGAAATAACGTAGCCGAAGCATTTTTTAGTAATGCTTTACCACCACGAAGAAGTTCTATTTCTGAGATTTGAATCATAAATGCGTTACTTTACTGTGCCCTAATTGAATTGCCGGCATTATAACACGGATCGTAATAGGCATATCAATCGTATCAACGCACCATCTAATACGTTAAAATAGCCGCAGTTCAAACTGTAGGAAAAGTCTCGTGAAACAAAAGAAACGATTTATTGCTGGTGCAACATGCCCTGAGTGTAAGGCGATGGATAAGTTAATGCTTTATAAAGAACATGATGTAGAAAAAGTAGAGTGTGTAGCGTGCGGACATAAAATGGCACAGCCAGAAAATGCAGTGCAGGCCTCAACACGCCAATTTGAACAGGTAATCGGCGTGTTTAAGCCTGGCGATTAACGCCTTGCTAGTGCTGCTTAGTAATGCGGCGGCGGTGGCTCAGGCTCGTTTGACATCATTGATGATGAAGACTGTGCCTCTTTTATTTTTTCCGCCAGTAGCTCTGTTTGGCGCTTCATTTTAGCCAACAGCTGCTGGTGTACTTTGATTTCGTCATTTAAGATTTCAATCGTTTCATCTTGAAAAGCCACTTTGGCTTCAAGTTCCATTAAGCGATGTTCAATTGTGTTCATTTGCGTCTCGTATTATAAAGCGCTCAGCGATGCCGCTTGAGCTTTCGGTTAACAACGACTTGCCATTTTCTGTAAATGCTACATCAAGCACCACTGCCGATTTAGGCTTACTGCCCTCGCGTGGTGTGACTTGCCAAGTTTGAATTTTTTCACCACTTGATATTTGCCACAAATCAACGCGCTTATTTGGCGAGCCGGTTGCAAGCAAAGTACCGGGGTCGTTAAAGCGCACCGCAGTAAAAATTTTCTGACGCGCAATATACGTCAGTTTACTCACAAGATCACCTGTAGTCAGCTGCCATACATTCGCTTGTGCCATACTGTCGGCGGTAAACGCATAGCGACCTTGGGGATCAAGGGTGACTTGGGTAACACGAGTCGGGTGATTAAAACGGTGAATAACTTGCCCGGTGCGGGTATCCCAAAAGTAGGCCACGTAATCGTTTGAGCCACTCAGTGCATAACGGCCATTAGGCGCAAGATCCACGGTATTAATTTTTTCTTGGTGACCTAAAAACTCGATGCGTCGACCGGTTTCAAGATTAATAAAAACCACAACCCCATCACTGCGGCCATATAAAACGCTGCGACCTTGGTTACTAATGGCAATATCGCGAATACTGGCGTGTTGTATTTTGTAATAGCCGGTATTTTTGCCAGTGGCAATATCCCACACGGCAAAGGTGTCTTTTTCTGCGGTAACGGCCACGCTGTTGTCGTAGGCAATCGCGACGGTATGTACTAAGCTATCTTGGGTTTGTTGCTGAAACCATTGGTATTTTAATACTTGTTGTTGATTATCCCACAGCGCAACCCCATGGTTAATAGAAGATACCAAGCTGTATTTACCATCGTGCGAAACAGCTGCTGCAAACGCGCCTTGTGCGGCATGTTCGTAACTGGCAACGGCCTGTTGTTTTTTGTCGCTACAAGCGATGGCCGATAAACAGCAAAACACGATTAAAAAAGTACGAAATAACGACATATTACAGGTATTTCCTCTTAACTCTTAGTGACTGAGAGGTTAGACTAGATCACGTTGTGGTCTAGGTTGTTTGTCTAATCACTAGATATGTTATTAGTTTAGCTTATAAAGTAATTAAACAAGCAGCCTATCATGTAGGCCGTTAATCTTTAACTAGTAATAATACAATAAATGACAACTGCAAAGTGTGTCGGAGATTTAAAATGAAAAAGACGATTAAATTGTCATTGATTGCAGCGTCAGTTTTAGCGCTTACAGCTTGTAATCAAGAAGCAAAAAAAGAGCAAGCTGAAGTTAAACTAGACACTGTAGCGCAGCAACAAGCATACGGTATTGGTGCATCTGTGGGTAACTTTTTAAATAAAGACCTAGCAGATAAAAAAGAAATTGGTATCGAATTAGATCAAGGCCTATTAATTCGTGGTTTTGAAGATGCGCTAGCGGGTAATGCGAAAATTGACGAAGAAAAAATTCGTGAAGTACTTACTGCGTTAGACACGTCAGTGCGTACTAAGCAAGAAGAGCTGGCTAAAGTAGAAGCTGAAAAAAGCAAAGCAGAGGGTGAAAAATACCTAGCTGAAAATGCGACAAAAGAAGGCGTGACAGTCACTGAGTCTGGTTTACAGTACGAAGTAATTACCTTAGGTGATGGTGAAACACCAGCAGCCACTGATGTTGTTAAAGTACATTATAAAGGCACCTTGTTAGACGGTACTGAGTTTGATAGCTCTTACTCACGTAATGAGCCAACGACTTTCCCACTTAACCGTGTAATTTCTGGTTGGACTGAAGGTTTACAGTTGATGCCAGTTGGCTCAAAGTACAAGTTCACTATTCCAGCTGATCTTGCATACGGCGACCGTGACTTAGGTAAAATCCCAGCTAATTCAACACTTATTTTTGAAGTGGAATTACTTGAGATCCAAAACGAGACAGAAGAAGCAGACGCTGAATAATTAAAACGTTATGCTAAAAATACAAAAAGGGACCTAAGGTCCCTTTTTTAATGCGTTTACCTAACTAATTTTTTATATTAATCAGTATGATTTGAGAATAAGTTATCAATTAGCTCATCTTCTAACGCAAAGCGCGCTTCAAGTGCTTCGCCAATCACAGATAAATCATTGTCAAAGCCCGTTAGTAAGTCGTCTGCAGCCACTTCTGCGTACTTGTCATTAAAATCGAGTGCCACATCGGTAGTATCTGAAATACGTGGGTAAATAGCGTTTGCCAATTGTTGGCTTTCTGGGCCTTTCTTTTCGCAGGCTTTAGCAATGTCATCGTATACTTCAAAATGACCGGCAGATAAGTAATCCATTAAAATTTGGCAAAAAGTTTGAATTTGCTCCGGCTCCGGTAGCGCAGGGTCCTTTTTCTCATAAGGTGCAAAACCAGCTAGTTTGCAATACAGCACAATCAGTTGTTGTCGCTCGTTTAGCCATTTATCGATGACAGTATGACTACCCCCCCACTTTTGTTGAGCTTTTTCTACACGCGTCAGCATAATTGTTCTCCTAAGCTGGGTTGGTTTTTAATTTTTTGTAATAGTTGTTTATATCAAGATATATTTTATTTGCGCGTATATCAACTAGTAAAATAAATCATCTAACGGCGGGTTAGGGTTAATTTGGCTGGGCCAGTTGAATTTATTGCAGGCAAGAAAAAACCACCAATTAAGGTGGTTTAATTTCTTTTCTATGACTTGTTTAAACAAGCTTTCTTATTTTTATGAGAAGATTTTTGTTATTTTTATTATTGTAATAATTTTTATTATTATTGTTTTGTTAACGCGGGATAAACAATACCAAGCTTTTTACTATGTTGCAAATAGTTTAATGAAAAGTTTTAAATGTTACCACTGTTTGCTTGTTTAATGAGCAAATACCACCAAAAGTGCGAAACAATCAGCTTGCTGTTGATTTAATCGCTTAGCGATAGAGAGGTGGTGAATATGGTGGTACAATCTCGCTCAATTTCTATAAGCATTAGGATTATTGACGCCATGAGCGAATTAAAAAACGACCGTTATTTACGTGCACTTGCAAAACAACCAGTTGATGTAACTCCGGTATGGATGATGCGCCAAGCAGGACGTTATTTACCAGAGTACCGTGCGACACGTGCACAAGCGGGCGATTTTATGAGCCTGTGTAGAAATGCTGAGCTAGCGTGCGAAGTAACACTACAGCCACTGCGCCGTTACCCGTTAGATGCCGCTATTTTATTTAGTGATATTTTAACCATTCCCGATGCTATGGGTTTAGGTCTGTACTTTGAAACAGGTGAAGGCCCCAAGTTTGAGCGTCCAATTTCATCATTAGCCGATGTGAAAAAAATTCCTAAGCTAGATCCAACCGACGAGCTGGGCTATGTAATGAACGCGGTTAGCACTATTCGCCGTGAATTAAAGGGCGAAGTGCCATTAATTGGTTTTTCTGGTTCACCGTGGACATTGGCTACCTATATGGTTGAAGGCGGTAGCAGTAAAGTCTTTGGTAAAATTAAAAAAATGGCCTTTGCTGAGCCGCAAACGTTACATTTACTCCTTGATAAGCTGGCCGATTCAGTGATCGACTACTTAAACGCGCAAGTTAAAGCCGGTGCGCAATCGTTAATGGTATTTGACTCTTGGGGTGGGGTGTTAAGCCCACGTGATTACAATGAGTTTTCACTGCAATACATGCATAAAATCGTTGATGGCTTAATTCGTGAATACGACGGTCGCAAAGTACCAGTCACCTTATTTACTAAAAATGGTGGCCAATGGATTGAAGCGATTGCCGCAACAGGGTGTGATGCAATTGGCCTAGATTGGACCATTAACATTGGCGATGCTAAACGCCGTGTGGGTGACAAAGTAGCGCTACAAGGTAATATGGATCCATCTATGTTACACGGTACACCAGAGCGTATTCGTCAAGAAGTAGCCACCATTTTAGAAGACTTTGGCACTGGTAATGGCCATGTGTTTAACTTAGGCCACGGTATTACTCCAGATGTAGACCCTGAGCATGCTGGCGTATTTATTAATGCCGTGCACGAGCTAAGTGCAAAGTACCACAAGTAATCAAGCTGGCATTACACTTAGTACAGCAATAACAAACAAAAAGCCCGCTTATTACTAAGCGGGCTTTTTAATGGGTTTAACCTAAGTTATTGGAATAAACGGTTTAAACCATTTAATGCCGCAACGCGATAGGCTTCTGCCATTGTGGGGTAATTAAAGGTGGTGTTTACAAAGTATTCAATATTATTGCCGCCATTTTTTTGTTCCATTATGGCTTGGCCAATGTGAACAATTTCAGAGGCACGTTCGCCAAAGCAATGTACACCCAGTACTTCTTTGGTTTCGGTGTGAAATAATATTTTTAAACTCCCCACATCGGTGCCGGCTATTTGTGCACGGGCCAAGTGTTTAAACTGCGCTCTACCTACTTCATACGGTACTTTAGCCGCCGTAAGTTGTTGCTCTGTTTTACCTACCGAGCTCATTTCTGGAATGGTATAAATACCGGCTGGAATATCAATAATCAGCTTTTCATCGCAGTTACCACAGGCAATTGAGTCTGCGGCAATACGGCCTTGATCAAAGGCTGCGCTTGCAAGGCTTGGGTAGCCAATCACATCGCCTACCGCATACACATTATCAACGCTAGTTTGGTAGGTTTCGTTCACCTTTAACTGACCACGGCTGTCGGCTTTTAAGCCAATTGCTTCTAAATTTAGATCGTCGGTGTTACCGGTACGGCCGTTGGCAAATAAAATACAGTCGGCTTTTACCCGTTTACCCGATTTTAAGTGCATTACCACACAGTCATCACGGGTTTCGACGTGATCAAATTCTTCGTTATGGCGAATAACAATGCCGCTATTCCAAAAGTGATAGCTTAATGCATCTGACACTTCAGCATCCATAAAGGCCAATAAGCGATCGCGAGTATTCACTAAATCAACTTTAGCACCGAGGCCTTTAAAAATAGACGCATACTCACAGCCAATCACACCCGCGCCATATATAAGTACCCGTTGTGGATCGTGCTCTAGGCCTAAAATGGTATCGCTGTCGTAAATACGCGAGTGATTAAAGTCAACTTCGGGTGGGCGGTACGGACGTGAACCGGTGGCAATCACAATCGTTTTAGCGGTTAGGCGTTCGGTTGAGCCATCAAGGCGCTTGATCTCTATGGTGTGTTTATCAACAAAGCTGGCATCGCCTTGAAACATATGAATGCGGTTACGATCGTAAAAGCTACTGCGTAGGCTAGACTGCTTTGAAATAACCGAGCTTGCATGACGTAAAATATCAGGAAAAGTCAGTCGGTTAAGACGCTCGCCATTATTAAACAAGGGGTTAGACTTATATTCTACGTAACGGCTAACAGAGTGACGCAGTGCTTTTGAAGGAATGGTTCCCCAATGCACACAGCCGCCACCCACCGCTGCTTGGCGTTCAATAACTGCCACTTTTTTGTTGTTCTTTGATAGGTTCATGGCGGTGCCTTCACCGCCCGGACCCGTACCAATTATAATTGCATCATATTGGTATGCTACGGGTGCTTTTTTTTTCTGTTCGGGTTGTTTGGCCACAGCCACTCCTATTTTAACTAAAAGAGGCTTTTAATAACCTCGCATTAAGCGCTAACCAAGCCTGCTTTTGATTTTCCCAGGCGGCCTCCAGCTCATGGTATTGTGCCATTAATGCAGACTTTTCACACTGTTTTGCCATGTTATTTTTTTTAGCTTCTAACACTTGTTTTTGCAATGTGCAGTAGTTCTGCAATTTTTTAATAAGCAAATCATATTCTTGCTGTAGTAAGGTTAGCTTATCTTGCGCCGAAGGCAATTTAGCGAGACGGGTTTGCGTTTTGCTCATTAAGGTTTCAGCTTTGGCTTTTTCGATACGCTCCACGGGGGTACGCTTTAACTTACTGGCTAAGCCCAGTGCTGCTAACGAACGAATAATCCATTTGGTGGGGTCGTAATGATACCATTTGATACCGTTGCGATAATCGCTGGCAAAAATATGATGAAAATTATGATAACCCTCACCGTGGGTAAACAGCGCTAAAAAGCCGTTATCGCGAGCAGTATTCTTTTCGGTATACGGGCGAGAACCCCAAATATGCGCCAATGAATTAATAAAAAAGGTGAAATGTTGGCTCAGTACTAAGCGTAATAACCCGCTTAGTAATAACATACCCCAAACATCGCCGAGCATTAAACCAAGCGCCAGTGGCAAGCCTAAATTCATTAACACAACTAATTTAAAGTAATGCTGGTGTTGCCACATCACTATTTTATTACGCTGTAGATCACGACAGTTACTGTAGTCGCCGTAGCTTTCGCCTTGGTAGTCACGGAGCATCCAGCCTATATGACTATACCAAAAACCATTGGTGGCGGCGTAAGGGTCTTTTGTTGGGTGGTCAACTTGGCCGTGGTGAATACGGTGATCACTGCTCCAATGTAGTGCGCTATTTTGCAGTGCAAAGGCCCCCCCTAAGGCAAACACAAATTCAACCGCGGGGTGAGCATTATAAGTTTTATGCGCCCATAGGCGGTGGTAACCTGCTGTGATAGACAAGCCTGCATAAAACATACAACCAATAAAGGCTATCCAGTGGCCACTGGAAAAGCCATAATTAATACCATACCAAGGTACTAATGTGACTGCGGCCAAAAAAGTAAGGCTAAAAAATAGGACGTTAGTCCAAATTAGGGGTGGTTTATTCATTATTAAATTATCTCAGCGTACAACTGTACGCCAAAATAATATTTCAATCTGCTGCCGTCAAGTATTAGACTGTGTAATTACATTATTTTTAATTAAAACTTCATAAAACTCACTCAGGGAGCTGTAAATGTCGGGTGTTAGAGCGCAACAGAAACAAAAAACACGACAAGCGCTAATTGAAGCGGCATTTAATCAGTTAAGTGCGGATCATAGTTTTTCTAATTTAAGTTTGCGTGAAGTTGCCCGTGAAGCCGGTATTGCCCCTACCTCTTTTTATCGCCATTTTAAAGATATGAATGAGTTAGGTTTAACCATGGTAGATGAAGCGGGATTAACTTTACGCCAGTTAATGCGCCAGGCGCGCCGGCGTATTGCCGATGGCGGTAGTGTTATAAACACTTCGGTAGTAACATTTATGGAGTTTATTGATAATTCTAGTAACCAATTTCGGTTATTACTGCGTGAACGCTCTGGTACCTCAAAAGCATTTCGAGCCGCGGTCGCACGCGAAATAAAGCACTTTATTTTAGAGTTAGCGCATTATCTAGAAAGTGAAACTAAGTGTGATGCTAACCATGCGTATATTCAGGCTGAAGCCATGGTGACTTTAGTATTCAATGCCGGCGCAGAGGCACTTGATTTAGAAGGTATGCAACGTGATGAGTTGATAGAGCGAGTTATTTGGCAGCTGCGTTATATTACGCGAGGGGCGACACATTACGTGCGCGAAAACAATCTACAAAACTAGCAGACTATACTGCTAAAAAGTTAATCTAAGCACTGTGCCTTACAGTGCCTATTAATTTAAACAATAGACCACGCAATCTTGTTATAAAAACCTCAATAATCCATCTTTTTTAGATAAAAATTTCCATTTTCATCTATTTGAATTCTGCTGTTTGGAATATTTATGCTTGCGCCAAGCGCAGGGTAATGTTAAATATAAACCACTCCAAAGATAAATAAGACAACATGATGCATTTTATTCGTTTAATTACACTAAAAATTAACCTCTTACTGCTATGGTCAGTGAGCGGGGATTAGTGTGTTTGCATCAAGTTAAACATAAATAAACCCCGCACTTGCGGGGTTTTTTTTATCCCGCGGTAGGATAAGTTAAATACGGATAGCATGGGAATGAGAGGCTGATATGCAAGATCAAGATAAAGTATGGATTTTTGATACCACATTACGTGATGGTGAGCAGGCGCTGAAAGCCAGTTTGACCGAAGACGATAAAATTCAATTAGCGCACACCATTAGCCGCTTAAATGTGGATGTGATGGAAGTGGGCTTTCCGGTATCGAGCCCCGCTGATTTTCGCTCGGTACAGCGTATTGCGAGCGAAGTTAAGGGGCCGATTATTTGCGGCCTAGCGCGTTCAGTTGCGAAAGATATTGAAGCCTGTGGTGAAGCATTACGCCGTGCGCAGCAAAGTCGTATTCATACTTTTATTGCTACCAGCCCACTGCACCTTGAACATAAATTACGCATGAGCTTAGACGACGCCACGGCGATGGCGGTGAAGTCGATTAAATTAGCACGTAACTACACCGATGACGTGGAATTTTCTTGTGAAGATGCTGGGCGTACGCCGCACTGGGATTTATGCCGCATTGTTGAGCAAGCGATTAAAGCTGGCGCTTCCACGATTAACCTACCCGATACCGTAGGCTATGTAACACCCGACGAATATGCGGCGATGATCCGTCATTTAATGAACAACGTGCCCAACATAGATCAAGCGCGCTTAAGTGTGCATTGTCATAACGACTTGGGCATGGCGGTGGCTAACTCTATAGCCGCGGTGCAAGCGGGCGCACGACAAATAGAGTGTACTATTAATGGCATAGGTGAGCGGGCGGGCAACTGCTCATTAGAAGAAGTGGCGATGATCATGAAAATGCGCCAAGACCACTTACAGGTTTATACCGACATTAAAAGCGAAGAGATTTATCGCGCTTCACGCCAAGTGGCTAAAATTTGCAATATGCCGGTGCAACCTAATAAGGCGATTGTGGGCGAGAACGCGTTTGCACACAGCTCCGGTATTCACCAAGATGGCGTATTAAAATCACAAAACACCTACGAAATTATGTCGCCAGAAAGTGTGGGCGTGCCGAGCAATCAGTTAAATATGACTTCACGTTCAGGGCGTCATGTTATTGAACACCGCTTAGCCGAGTTAGGGTATCAACCCGCTGACTACGACATGGACAGTTTATACCAAAGTTTTATAGCCCTTGCTGATCAAAAGGGTACTGTGTATGACTACGATCTTGAGGCGATGATTTATTTTAATCACATCAACGGCAAAGACGAAAAATACCAATTAGAGTTTGTTAACTCCGCCTCTAATTCACAATCGGTGTCTAGCTCCACTATCGGTATGTTAATTGACGGCGTCGCGAAACAAGAAGCGGCTACCGGAAATGGCCCTGTTGAAGCCTCGTTTGCCGCTATTGAACGCTTAACCGGTATGAGTGTAGAAATGATTGAGTATAACTTAGAGGCCACCGGCAAAGGCGCAAGCTCTTTAGGCCAAGTGAATATTATTGCTAAACATGCAGGTCGCCCTTACCACGGTGCGGGTATAGCAGCGGATGTGGTAGAGGCCTCAGTGCGAGCGATGATCCGGGTTTATAATTTAATTTATCGCGCACAAAAAGTGTCTGATTTAAAACAACAAAGGAAAGCAGGATGAGTAAAACTAACTACAGCGTTGCCGTATTAGCGGGTGACGGTATCGGCCCCGAAATAATGGCTGCAGCAGAAAAAGTATTAGATGCTATCAGCAATAAGTTTGGTTTTACTCTCAATCGTGAGCATCACGCTATTGGCGGTGCCGCCATTGATAAACATGGCAAAGCATTACCCCAAAGCACAGTAACAGCGTGTGAAAATGCCGACGCTATATTATTTGGTGCGGTTGGCGGTCCTAAGTGGCAGCACTTGCCCCCCGACGAGCAACCTGAGCGTGGTTCGTTGTTACCACTGCGCAAACACTTTGGCCTATTTTGTAATTTACGCCCCGCACAGTTATTGCCAGCATTAAGTGCCGCTTCGCCGCTACGCGCCGATATTAGCGAGCAAGGCTTTGATATTTTATGTGTACGCGAGCTCACCGGCGGTATTTATTTTGGTGAAAAAGGCCGCAGTGGCGAAGGCGAAAATGAAACGGCTTTTGATACGCAAAGCTATTCACGCAAAGAAATAGAACGTATTGCCCGCTTTGCCTTTGAAGCGGCAAAACTACGCAGCAGCCATGTGACTTCGGTAGATAAAGCCAATGTTTTAGCCTCTAGTATACTATGGCGCGAAGTGGTGACCGAAGTAAGTAAAGACTACCCAGAAGTAACACTTGATTATATTTACGTAGATAACGCCGCAATGCAGCTGGTAAAACAACCAAGCCAGTTTGATGTATTGCTGTGCGATAACTTATTTGGCGATATTTTGTCGGATGAGTGCGCGATGATCACCGGCTCTATGGGGTTATTACCGTCGGCCAGTTTGAATCAATCGGGCTTTGGGTTATACGAACCTGCCGGTGGCTCAGCACCCGACATTGCTGGTAAAGGGGTGGCGAATCCTATTGCGCAAATTTTAAGTGCCGCACTGATGTTGCGATATTCACTAGGGCAAGATGAAGCCGCGCGTGCCATTGAAAAAGCGGTGGCCGAAGTGGTTGCCGATGGCGTCGGCACACCGGATATTTTTCCAAACAGTGGCTATACCACCATGGATGTTGCGGCAGCGATTGTGAAGCGCATTTAACGAAAAACACATTTAACGCGGTTGCCCCGTGTGGCAGCGGCGAAAACATATTAGGGGATTAGCAAGTGGCCCACACCTTATACGATAAAATTTGGCAAGCACATACCGTTGCCAGCATCAATGCACAAACCGATTTACTATATATCGACCGTCATTTAGTGCACGAAGTTACCTCACCGCAAGCCTTTGCTGGCTTGCGGGAAAAAAACCGTACTGTACGTTGTCCGCAAAAAACCTTTGCCACTATGGATCATAACGTATCAACAAAAAGCCGATCGCTTGATGCGGCCAGCGATGTGTCGAAAAATCAATTAATGGCGCTAGCTGCAAACTGCAAAGAGTTTGGCATTATGCTTTACGATTTAACGTCGATTAACCAAGGCATAGTGCATGTAATAGGGCCAGAGCAGGGCATGACCTTGCCAGGCACTACCATAGTGTGTGGCGATAGCCATACCTCAACGCATGGCGCTTTTGGGGCGCTTGCTCACGGCATTGGCACTTCAGAAGTTGAACACGTATTAGCCACGCAAACACTGCAGCAGAAAAAAGCCAAGTCATTAAAAATTCAAATTAACGGGGTATTACGGCCCACGGTCACGGCGAAAGATTTAATTATGGCGGTTATTGGCAAACTAGGCACTGCTGGTGGCACCGGTTATGTGGCTGAATTTTGTGGTACAGCCATTGCAGCGCTTTCAATGGAAGCGCGAATGACGTTATGCAATATGAGCATAGAAATGGGTGCCAAGGCAGGCTTAATAGCGCCCGATCAGATTACTTATGATTACTTAAAAGGTCGTCCCTTTGCACCTCAAGGGGCTGACTTTGATGCCGCCGTTGCGTACTGGGAAACATTAAAAACCGATCACGGTGCACAGTTTGATTTGGTGGTTGAGTTAGACGCTGCCGACATTCAGCCACAAATTACTTGGGGCACCAGCCCAGAGCAAGTGATTGGTGTTGATGAATGCATACCCGACCCCGAGCAAGAGCCAGATTTAATTAAAGCCGACGCGATTCGCAGCGCATTAAAGTACATGGGTCTAAAAGCGGGTGAAAAGTTATCAAGTGCAAAAGTAGATACGGTATTTATTGGCTCGTGTACCAATAGCCGTATAGAGGATTTACGTGCAGCGGCAAAAATTGTTGAGGGCAAGCAAGTAGTGGCCGGTATTGAAGCGTTAATTGTCCCGGGCTCTGGTTTAGTAAAAAAACAAGCCGAAGACGAAGGCTTAGCCGATATTTTTAAAGCAGCTGGTTTTGAGTGGCGTGAGCCGGGTTGTTCAATGTGTTTAGCGATGAACGACGACCGCTTAGGGGCCGGTAAACGCTGTGCCTCTACGTCAAATCGTAACTTTGAAGGACGCCAAGGCCGTGGCGGGCGCACACACTTAGTTAGCCCTGCAATGGCCGCTGCGGCAGCGATTCATGGTCACTTTGTTGATATTAGAGGAGAAGCCTAATGAGCATTTATTTTAGTGGCTTAATGGCCCCATTGGATAAAAACAATGTCGATACCGACCAAATTATTCCAAAGCAGTTTTTAACCTCAACCAGCCGCGATGGCTTTGATGCGGCGTTATTTTATGACTGGCGCTACCTCGACAACGGCGAGCCAAATCCTGAGTTTGTTTTAAACCGCCCCTGTTACCAAGGCGCACAAATATTGCTAACCCGTGATAACTTTGGCTGTGGCTCATCGCGAGAGCATGCACCTTGGGCACTTAAACAATACGGTTTTGAAGTGATTTTGGCAGAAAGTTTTGCCGATATTTTCTTTAATAACTGTGGCAATAACCAAATGCTCGCCATTGCACTACCAGCCGATACGCTAGAACAATTATTTGTGTTAACTGAGCAGCATGACGATATTCATATCGACATCGACCTTGAAAATCAAACGCTACATAGCAGTAAATTTGCGCCAATCAGCTTTGATATTCGTAAAGACGTAAAAGAGCGTTTATTAAGTGGCTTAGATTTTATTGGCGTAACCGAAACGCTAAACCCACAAATAGATGCGTTTGAGCAGCAACTTGCTGCAGAACGCCCTTGGCAGTAATAATTAAGCTAATAGTTTTAAGTATTGATTAACGCGGCTTAGGTCGCGTTTTTTATATTTACAATTTTAGCTTAACGCGTTTGCCTTTTATTTGTGCAGTTAAACAGCTATGGTACGGCAAAACAATTATAAGGAAAATATAATGAAATTATTAACGGCAGCCACTTTATTACTGGCGTCATCAACTGTTGTAGCAAGCCCTGCGCCTTTGGTGTCTATTGCCAGCCACGATGCATTTTTTAATAATATTGCTGCACATTGCGGTAAAGCGTATGCAGGTAAGGTCAGTGTTGATAACGCCGCGGGCCCCAGTTCGTTTGCGGGTAAAAAATTAGTAATACATGTACGTAAATGTAGTGAGCATCAGCTGCAAGTGCCATTTCATGTGGGTGATGATGCCTCGCGCACTTGGATCATAACTAAAACCGGCAGTGGCTTAAGTTTAAAGCACGATCATCGTCATCAAGATGGTTCCCACGATATTTCAACTATGTATGGTGGGCATACAAATGATGCAGGCTTTGCACAAATGCAGTCGTTTCCTGCCGATCAGTATTCAAAAGAATTATTTGTTGCCCAAGGAATAGCGCAGTCGGTGGGCAACACTTGGCAAATGTATATTTACCCTGAGGTATTTACTTATCGTTTAATTCGTCAAGGGCGCGAATTTAAAGTGGATTTTGATTTAACTAAGCCCATAACCCCGCCAGCAGCGCCTTGGGGATACACAGACTAATATTACTCATCTTCACACTGTAACAATACAGAAAGTGCTGGTTGGTAAGCACGGGGTTTAGTAGGAAAGCGCTCATACTCTTGCACCCCTTCCAGTACTTTTAGCATAAAGGTTTTATTAAGGCACAAGCGGTTAGCATGACGTAGTAAAAATACACTTTGGTTAGCAAAGTGTGGGTAGTCGTCAGACTGGATCTCTAATTTATAATTATTTTCGTCGAGTTTTGTTTGGTAATAATGCACTTTATTATCAAAGTCGTAGAGCTTAGTTGTGGCGCTTTGTTCCGCGTGGGCAAACCCGCTACTAAACAGCGCGAGTACCGAGGCGGCTACTATCAAGCTTGAGGTAATTAATCCATTCATAAAAGACTCCTTTAAGTAGCGAACTATTACGATTATTGTAATTAGCTTATACGCAGTCTATTTACATTAAGTTTAACACCCAAAAAGGGAAAGTGTGATGCTCAAACAAATTAAACAGCTTTTTTCTGGATTCGATCAACAGCAACCAAGCATGCAAGAGCATGATTTAAAAACAGCGGTGGCTGCATTGTTAATTGAAGTGATGCGTGCCGATAATAAGCTTGACCAAGATGAACAGCATACGCTGGCTGCCACGTTAAAAAAGTACTTTAATTTAACTGCTGATGAAGTGGCTGAACTGAGCGATAAAGCGGAAAGCAGCTTAGATTATGCTGTTGATTACTATCAATTCTCAAAGCAAATTAATCAGCATTGTAGTGCGGCACAGCGCATAGAAATAATTGAGTTACTGTGGCGCTTAGCATACGCCGATGGTGATATAGATCCGCACGAAGAGTACGTTATTCGTAAAATTGCTGGGTTATTATATGTGGCACATGTTGATTTTATCGCCGCGAAAATTGCGGCGACAAAATAGTAACTGCGGTGTTTAGTTTAGTTTGCTGGTAACGCTGACTAATTGCTGTGCTAACGCCGCGATTTGCTCTGCCGTATCGGGATTATTAATTTCGCCATTATCACCTAGCACAGTGTGTACGGCAGGTACCGCAAGTTGATCGGCCAGCACCAGTGCGCCAATTCCACTTAAAATATCACGTACGTGGTTTAAACCACGTAGGCCGCCCAGGCCACCCGGTGATGCGGCAAATAACGCCACTACTTTATTACGAAATGCGGGTACTGCGCCTTGTTCGGTGCGAGAGGCCCAGTCGATGGCATTTTTAAGTGCAGCAGTAATAGAGCCGTTGTACTCTGGACTTGCGAGTAAAATACCATCTGCTGTACGTAGTTTATCTTTTAATAATTGCACGCCAGTTGGAGTGCCTTGTGCTTCAATATCCTCGTTGAACAGTGGAATGTCGAGCTCACTCAGTGTAATAACTTCTACTTCAGCGCCGGTGTTTAATGCAGCACGCGCCGCTTCATTGATCAGTTGTTGGTTGAAGCTGTTTTTACGTAAGCTGCCAGCTAAAGCTATAATTTTTGGTGCGGTCATGGGTTATCCTGTGTCTGTATTGTTTTGATGTTGCTACTTTAGCAAAAGTTTACTTGAAGAAAACCCGAATAAACGCAACACTTATGTGCATATACGCACACAAGTTTAAGGGAGCTAGTATGGCGGTGGAATTTGAAGACTGGCAAGACGTAAAGGTAGCCTTTGAAGTAGCGCGCTTAGGCACGCTAACCGCGGCAGCCGAAGTGCTTAATGTGCACCACAGTACGGTGCTTAGGCGGATTAATAACCTAGAAAAAAACCTAAATGCGCGCTTGTTTCATCGCCACGCTCGTGGCTATAAAGTAACAGAAATAGGCGCTAAGCTGTTTAGTACGGCGCAGCAAATCGACAACTCGCTTGAGCAATTACATAACACTATAGCGGCAGCCGATAGCACACTGCGCGGCAGTTTACTGTTAACCACGGTGAGTGGTTTTATGGATGTATTGGCTGACGTGTGCGAACAATTTCAGGCACAGCATCCACAAGTGCAACTGGAAATGATTTTAGAGCAAAAACGCTTACGTCTCGACCATGGCCAAGCGCACATTGCGGTGCGCGCCGGACCAAGGCCAGATGAAGGTGATTATATTGCCCAGCATTTAACGCAGCTGACTTCGGGGTTATATGCGAGTCAGCGTTATATTAATAAATACGGTATGCCAAAATCACTGCAGGAGCTGCAGCAACATAACTTTATTTCGGGAGTGGCGGGTTTTAATGCGGCGGTACCTTATTTTGCATGGGTTGACGAGCATATTGTGGCGCAACAAATAAAGCTACGCGTATCAGAAACATCGGAAGCCACGCGCGCTATTATTAAAGGGCTGGGGATTGGTGGTTTACAGCAAGATGTTGCCGCCCAGTACGCTAATTTAGTGCCTATATTAGCTAATGAGTTAAGCTGGCCAACAGACGTGTGGCTGGTGACGCATCATTTAGTACACCGTACCGCCAAAGTGCAGGCGTTTAGTCAGTTATTAAAAAACTACTTTAACAAAGACCACGCGAGCTGATGCGACGGCAGCGAGGGGGTACTTGTTGAGCCAATCTCTGCCGAGCGATTTTGTAGCGATTGGCTATTAGATGTATTTATATTACAGCTTTTTGCTATCGGTTTTGGCCGCATAGGCTTGGCGTTGCCAGGCATCAAAGAGCTGCTGTTGTTTAGCCGATATTTTTAAGCCGTACGTTTTTTGCATATACGCGTAGGCATCGGCAATTTGTTTGCGAGCATAAAAGGGCGGCTCAATTACCCGCTGTTTAAAGTTTACTTTTACTTCACAGCGGCCGTATTGGTTGGTATTTTCGCTGAGCATACCAAAGCGGTAATTAGAGCGGTCGGCATTAATTTCGCCAATAGCGGGGGCTAAATTATTGATGTCGGCTTCCATTTGGCGAAATTTCTCACTGACCTTACGGCAATTTCTCCGCCCACCATGTTGCCAGCATTGTAGTTGGTGACCAAACTCCCAGGCAGGGACTATATGCTCCCATTCAATACGGTGCGCACGCTGATTAACCTTGCCTGAGCGCGTTACAGCATTGCGCGGTACATAGCCGCAATGTGTTGGGTCGGGAACCAGCTTGTTACCTTGTTTTTTTATATCGCAGCCGCAGTAAATACTTTTTGCATTTTCTGGCAGGTTTTTAATTAAATGTTTTTTTGCTGAGGAAAAACTAGTGAACTGCTCGGCAGCGAGCGAAAAGCTGGCAAAAACAGCCAGCAAGACTAAAATAAATCGAGTCATATCCATCACATAGGTGAACTACAGGAGCGGCAAGTGTATAGCGTTGTAAGCTAAAAATAAAGTTCGTTGCGGCTGCTTTGGTGTTTACTTTGTACGCTGTATCAGGCGTTTAAATTTGCGAAGTTTAATGCCTTGTAGCAGCAATAGCATGCCGCACAAACAAAACAGCACGCTGGTAGCAGCAAAGCTAATTAGTAATAGGTTATTAAAGTTTTCTCGCGCATCGTAATCCATAATGTGCAGCATCCAAAAAAAGTCAAAAATACGCCATATGGTACTGCGCACAGTAATCACTTTGCCGTTAGTGGCCGATAAATACAGCGTGGTGTTAATGCTGTCGTCAAATTGTACTTGCCAAATATGGGGGTTGTAGCCTGCTTCTCTATCGCCTTGAGCAATAAAAGTGGTGCTAATAGGCTGCGCGTTAATTAATAAATGTGCTTGCGCATTAGCGGTAATTTGTTGTTTTGTAGGGGCTTGAAAAGGCTCGCCGCTAATACCATGAAAGCTTCGCTGGCCGCTGTTGTTAGTCACGGTGATAAGTGGGGTTGTTAAAAAGTGCTCAAACGTGATGTGTGTGGGATTGGTGACTTGCGCGGTGATTTTATCTAAAGAAGCTGTATAGTTTTGCTGGGTAAAAGGATTGGGCAATGTGCGCTCAGCCAAATGTTTACCATGCACTTTTTCCAGTGGAATGGCGCTCATAACGAGCCCACCTAATAACCAGGCTAAAAGCTGCACGGCTAATAAGTAGCCCAGCCATTTATGTAGTTTACGAGCGGGCTTGAATAGTTTTTTATACATATTTTTCTTCTTATTATTTAATAATAAACTTACAGCTACATAGTACAGCAGCTTAAACGTATGCAAAAATAAATATATAAAAGTTGTTGTTAAAGTATTTTTTGAAAAATAACTGCGGCGCACACCTACAGCGAGAGGTTATAAAAACGGTTATTAGCGCAGAGTTGATTTGGTATAACAGTAAAATTGCGTTAAAGTTTACCACGAACTTATTAGAGGGTAGTTATTAAACAATGTCGGAAATTCAATTTTTAAATGTAGATCTAGAGCTAGAGTCAAAGCAAGATATTAGTGTACTGGTAGCCGACCTAAAAAAAACCGCCACTATTTTACATTATGATAAAGACGAATACCGTCAGTTAGCACGTGTTGAGGTGGCAGGCGCAATAAGCTCACCGGATAAAGCAATTAATCATTTATGTGAGCTGATTGAATCGTGCTCGCGTGCTGCGCTCAAGCAGTGGTTAAGTTGTTCACGTCGTACGTTTGATATTGGTTTTGAGTCGGGGACTTCACCTAAGTGTTTTAATCAAGCACTGCACGCAGATACCTTGTTACGCATATCTGCGATTGGTGCGGGCATGGAAATTACCATTTACCCGTTAGAAAAGTAGCGTTAGCCTCTGCGCTCTACTACTGCTGCGGTCATGCGTGATACGCAGCAAAGCTCACCGCGGCTATTGGTTATTTTGATGTCCCATACCGAGCTGCGTTTACCAAGATGAAACGCGGTTGCGGTAGCGGTTAAAGTACCGTTGCGCGAGGCTTTTAAATGACTGGCACTGATCTCTTGCCCTACACAATAAAATTTACTGAAGTCGACCACAAAGTTCGCCGCATAGCTGGCCACACTTTCGGCTAACACCACATTTGCACCACCGTGTACCATACCAATAGGATTATGGTGCGCAGCAATTGCTGGCATAGTGGCCACTAGGTAATCATCACCAATTTCGGTTATTTCAATCCCCATGGTTTTCATCAACGTCCCTTGGCCATTTAGGCCTTGATCTAACTGCTTACAAAACTCTAATGTAATAGGTTGATGCCAAATACTCATTATAACTCCTTGAAAACGGCAACCGAGAATACGATTTTTCATCACTATATGTTAGCTGGCACCGAGCAGCAACATTTGCATCTGGCTCTGCTACATTTTATTTTCTACGTAGTATTTAATTTCATCGAGATCTTTTTTGAGCATGTTGCGCATCGTTCTGTTCATTAATAACCCCATTACTGCCGACATCATTCTCACCCACATAGAGTCACTGCTAGCGGCAAAAGTCATGGTTAAACAAGTGCCGGGCTCGGCTTCGGTTAGTGATAACTTAGTGGTATAAATAGCGCCGCAATTTTCTGCGCGAGTACAGTAATACTCATTGCTGACGGCATCGGTGATCCACATGGTTTCGGTGGCAGCTTTACCAAACATTTTGCGTGTTTCTTGCCATTTAAGGCCGATTAACCCGTGTTGTGGTTGCTCGATAACCTTAGCGTCAATAACACTAGAGAGCATATTAGCGCTATTGTCGATGTTGGTTATTGCTGCCCATACTTTTCGTTTCGGGCTGTTGATTATGACCGCGACTTTAATGTGCATAACACTCTCCGTTGGACTAGGGTAATGACGCTGACGCCTATTAAATACCTAGCGTAAAGTATAATTGTTATTAACAGCAGCAACTTAGCAAGTATGTTAACAAATCGCAATGCCGTGTAATGCTGACATTGTCGTGAGCCGTTAATGTAATCTGTAATTAACTGCTTTGCTGTAAGCTTAGACCAAGGCTGCCTTTGGCTGCAAAGCACAGGGGGGAATTTAAATTTGCGATTTTCGAATAACTGTATATACTCACAGTTAAATGTACTGTATGGAAAACCAGTTGTATGCGACCATTAACGAACCGCCAAGCGCAAATACTCGAACTTATTAAAGTGTTTATTAAAGACACTGGTATGCCTCCTACACGAGCAGAAATAGCGCAAACATTGGGCTTTAAAAGTGCCAATGCCGCAGAAGAGCATTTGAAAGCGCTAGCAAAAAAAGGCGTAATAAAAATGAAGCCCGGCGCCAGTCGTGGTATTCAGCTTATTGAAGAAGATGAGCCAGAACAACTTGGTTTACCTTTGATTGGCCGCGTTGCTGCCGGCGAACCCATTTTGGCGCAACAGCATGTTGAGAGCCACTGTAAAATTGACCCGCTAATGTTTAAACCCGCAGCTGATTTTTTATTGCGTGTTAATGGCATGAGTATGAAAGACATTGGCATAATGGATGGCGATTTATTAGCGGTACACCGGACTCAAGTTGCTGAAAACGGCCAAGTGGTAGTGGCGCGCGTAGACGACGATGTAACGGTAAAACGCCTAGAAAAAGCCGGTCGCAAAGTGTTGCTACATGCCGAAAATAAAGACTTTTCGCCAATAGAAGTCGACCTTGAAAACGAGTCGTTTAATATAGAAGGTTTAGCCGTTGGGGTGATACGCAACGCAGATTGGATGTAATTTTTTTAATACCAAGCATGCGCACTGTTTAGTGCGCATTTTTTTTGCCTCGCGATCACTGCGCTGCAAGCCAATAATAACACGGCACCGACCGCAGCACAGCTATCACCCAGTAGTGCACTCTTAATGCGGGTTAAAGGGGCTATTTTCCGCAATTCAGGGTAAAAGTGATCGCGCTAATGGGTTTGCCAGAAACTAACTGTTAGCTAAAGCGATTAGCATAAATTAACGTTTTGTTTTTTATCGTGTTAGTTTTGAAAAATTTATTTTTAGCTAGCCACTAACCTGCCATTTCATGGGTAACCCTTGATGCAGCGCGCTTTACACGCAATCGAACGGCTTATTCCTACATACATTTGCGCTAATCCCTTAATATTATTTGTTTATTTTTCATTCTAAAACTTGCTTGTTGGTTAGTTATTAACTAATTGTTAATGGGCTGGACTAACAATAACTCACAGCACTGTAGTTTTGAGAACAGATATTTATTAATCCGGCATCTATAAAAAATAAAAATAATGAATGGGCGTTTAAGTCTCTTCGTTTTGCATTCGCAACCGTATTAAAGGAGCCGTCACATGGGTAAACTTAGCGCTACCTTGTGGCTTATATTAGTTATTTTTCCGCAGCAGTTATTGGCTAATAGCCAATTTAATATGCGTAAAGGCGTAACCGATATAAGTAATGATGTTTATCAACTACACATGATCATATTTTTAATATGTTGTGTGATTGGGGTGATTGTATTTGCCGTTATGTTTTGGGCACTTATCCATCACCGCAAGTCTAAAGGAGCAGTACCTGCTCAGTTTCACGAAAGCACTAAGGTAGAAATACTTTGGACTGCCATTCCATTTGTAATTCTAATTGCGATGGCAGTGCCGGCAACGAAAACCCTGATTGCGATGGAAGATGCGAGTAAAGCCGATCTGACGATAAAAATTACCGGCTCGCAGTGGAAGTGGCATTATGAGTATATGGGCGAAGATGTCGCGTTTTACTCAATATTGGCCACTTCTCAAGACGAAATCGCCAACCTTGCCGACAAGAACCCTAACTACCTACTAGAGGTAGATAAGCCACTGGTATTACCGATTAATAAAAAGATCCGTTTTTTAATGACCTCCGACGATGTCATTCACTCGTGGTGGGTGCCTGATTTTGCTGTTAAAAAAGATGCCAACCCGGGATTTATCAACGAAACCTGGACCAATATAAATGAAGCCGGTATTTACCGCGGCCAATGTGCTGAGTTATGCGGTAAAGATCATGGTTTTATGCCTGTCGTGGTCGAAGCGAAATCCGCCGCTGATTTTGAACTTTGGCTTGCTAATGAAAAACAAGCTAAACAACAGGCGGCTGCGGCCGATGCGGCATTGCTTGATCAAACCTTGCCCAAAGAAGAGCTAATGGCCTTAGGCGAGCAGGTATATATGTCTAGCTGTGCTGCGTGTCACCAACCGACGGGTATGGGTTTACCAGGTGTATTTCCGGCGCTTAAAGGCAGCCCGATTGTATTAGGGGATATTAAAGATCATATCGATATAATTATTCATGGCCGACCAGGCACCGCGATGCAAGCGTTTGCCAAACAACTTTCTATTAAGCAACTTGCTGCCGTGATTACCTATAAACGTAACGCATGGGGTAACGAAACCGGTGATGTAATTCAACCAAGTGAAATTCAGGCAGCACTTGATGCCGATGGGGAGGCGAACTAATGAGTAGCATAGTAGAACAACAAGACGTTAATGAAGCTCATCACGCGCATCATCCTGCTAAAGGGTTTAAACGTTGGTTATATACCACTAACCATAAAGATATAGGCAGTTTGTACTTAATTTTCTCGCTAACCATGTTTTTTATTGGTGGCGCGATGGCGATGGTGATCCGCGCCGAGTTATTTCAACCGGGCTTACAACTGGTCGATCCGCATTTTTTTAATCAGATGACCACAGTGCATGGCTTGATCATGGTATTTGGCGCGGTTATGCCCGCGTTTACTGGGTTGGCAAACTGGATGGTACCGCTGATGATTGGTGCGCCTGATATGGCGTTGCCACGCATGAATAACTGGAGCTTTTGGATTTTACCGTTTGCGTTTTTAATCTTATTAGCCTCGTTGTTAATGCCCGGTGGGGGACCTGCGTTTGGCTGGACGTTTTATGCGCCGCTTTCCACCACCTACAGTAATGACAATACCGCGATGTTTGTGTTTGCCGTTCATATTATGGGCATTAGCTCTATTATGGGGGCAATAAACGTTATTGTGACCATAGTAAATTTACGTGCTCCAGGCATGACCTGGATGAAAGTACCCTTGTTTGTATGGACGTGGCTGATCACTGCCTTTTTATTAATTGCGGTGATGCCGGTGCTCGCCGGCGCGGTCACTATGGTACTAACCGATAAATACTTTGCCACTAGCTTCTTTGATGCCGCGGGTGGCGGTGACCCGGTAATGTTCCAGCATATATTTTGGTTTTTTGGTCACCCTGAAGTGTACATCATGATTTTACCGGCGTTTGGTATCATTTCGACCATAGTGCCGACCTTTTCACGTAAAAAGTTGTTTGGTTACTCCTCTATGGTATACGCCACTGCGTCGATTGCCTTACTGAGCTTTACCGTATGGGCACACCATATGTTTACTACCGGGATGCCGGTGGCAGGCGAGCTGTTTTTTATGTACGCCACTATGCTTATTTCGGTGCCGACCGGCGTAAAAGTATTTAACTGGGTGGCCACTATGTGGCGCGGCTCGATTACTTTTGAAGTCCCGATGCTGTTTAGTATTGCTTTTATCGTGTTATTTACTCTGGGCGGTTTTTCCGGATTAATGTTGGCGATTACCCCTGCTGATTTTCAGTATCACGACACTTACTTTGTGGTGGCACACTTTCATTATGTGTTAGTGACCGGTGCGGTATTTTCGATTATGGCCGCGGCCTATTACTGGCTGCCTAAGTGGACCGGTAATATGTTTAATATTACGCTGGCTAAGTGGCATTTTTGGCTCTCGTTGGTCAGTGTAAACGTGCTGTTTTTCCCAATGCACTTTGTTGGGCTTGCGGGTATGCCTCGTCGTATTCCTGATTATGCGCTGCAGTTTGCCGATTTCAACGCCATTATTAGTATTGGTGGCTTCGCTTTTGGCTTGTCGCAGATATTGTTTGTCATTGTGGTCGTTAAATGTGCCAGAGGCGGCGATAAAGTCCCTGCAAAAGTATGGGAAGGCGCTGAAGGGCTAGAGTGGGAGGTGGATTCACCTGCACCGTACCATACCTTTTCTACACCACCGGAAATAAAATAATGATACATGCGCCATTACTAAAACGATTAGTGGTTATTTGCTTAGCTATGTTTGCCTTTGCATTTGCTTTAGTGCCCTTGTACGACGTGTTTTGTGATATTACCGGTATTAATGGTAAGCCTTCACTAGAGCAAGCGGCGCAAAGCACTCAGGTAACGCAAGACCGTGAAGTGAGCGTAAGCTTTACCACGCATGCACAAAGTGGCGCACCGTTCGCGGTTAAATCAAAAGAATACAGTGTTGCGGTAAATCCTGGCGCGATGCGCGAGGTGATGTTTAGCGCTAAAAATAATAGCAACTTAGATAAAGTTATGCAGGCAGTGCCTTCGGTATCGCCTGGCAGAGCAGCAAAGTACTTACATAAAATAGCCTGTTTTTGTTTTGATCAACAGCCACTCAAAGCAGGGGAAGAACTAGAATTTACCTTACTGTTTTATGTCGATACGGCACTACCAAGTGATATTGAAGAGCTAACCTTATCTTATACGGTGTTTGATATTAGTGATCGGCTAGTTGCCAGTACTAACTAGCTTAAGCCACTAATATGCAACGAGGAGCGAATAAAATGAAGCAAGACTATGAGCATTATTATGTACCTGAGCAAAGCCCGTGGCCCATTGTTGGTGCAATAGCACTGTTTTTTATTGCCGTAGGCGCGGCGCTTACCGTAATGAGTGCCGGCAAAGAAGGCGGCAGTGGCGTTTACATTCTGTATGCCGGCATTGCCGTGCTGCTATACATGTTGTTTAGCTGGTTTAAAAATGTCATTAGCGAGGCGGGACAAGGGCTGTATTCAGCGCAAATGGATCGCTCGTTTCGTCAAGGAATGAGTTGGTTTATTTTTTCTGAAGTGATGTTTTTTATGGCCTTTTTTGGCGCGCTGTTTTATGCCCGCATGTTATCTGTGCCTTGGTTAGGAGGCGCCGGTAATAACGCCATGACCCACGAGGTGCTGTGGCCTACTTTTGAAGCGGTATGGCCGCTAGTAACCACCCCAGGTGGAGATACCACTCAAGCCATGGGGTGGCAGGGATTACCGCTGATTAACACGATTATTTTGTTAGTCTCATCGGTGACTTTACACTTTGCTCATGTGGCAATAGAAAGCGACAAACGCGGACAACTAAAACTATTTTTAGCACTGACCATTTTACTGGGGGCAATATTTTTAGGCTTACAAGTAGAAGAGTATGTACATGCCTATAACGATCTTAATTTAACCTTAGATGCGGGTATTTACGGCAGTACCTTCTTTTTACTTACCGGGTTTCATGGCATGCATGTGACCTTGGGCACCATTATTTTATTCGTGGTGTTATTACGCATTTTAAAAGGCCATTTTAGCAAAGAAAAACACTTTGCTTTTCAAGCTGCTGCTTGGTATTGGCACTTTGTTGATGTGGTATGGCTGTGTTTGTTTGTATTTGTGTATGTGCTGTAACTAATGGTGAGTGATTCGCTGTTATAAAGCCCAGCTTTACCGCAGCAATCACTATCACTAACGCAACCACCGACAATAACACACGACGACCTAAAAAGTGCGACATAGGACGCTGTTGCGTACCACTCGAAACCATAATAAATAATGCACGAAACAAGTTAAATAGTATAAACAGTAGTAGCAAAACAATAATAATTTTAATAATCACTAGGTTGACCCTTTATGCAGTTAATTAGATGGCGTGAACAAAAGCTTAGCTCAATACTCACAATTTGCATGGTGTTATTGGTGGTATTGGTGTGCGTGCGCCTAGGATTTTGGCAACTAGAGCGAGGTGAACAAAAACAACAGCAGCTTGTCGCTATTGCGCAGCTACAAACACACGGCGTGATGAGCTGGCAGCAAGTGGAAGCACTGCCTAGCAGTTGGAATAAAACCGGGTTATTAGTGCAGTTAACCGGCCAGTTTCTCCCCAAACACTACTGGTTATTAGACAACAAAATCTATAATGGTCAGGTGGGTTACGACTTACTGGCCTTATTTAAACCACAGCAACATAGCGCGGCTCTATTAGTTAACTTAGGCTGGCTAAAAGCCCCGATGTCGCGCAATACACTTCCTCAAGTCACACTCCCAAGTGGACCCTATACGCTTCAAGCACAAATAAAAGAAAATAATCTTAGCGGCTTTAGTTTAGCCGATAGCACCCGCCAGGTTGATTTAGCCAAGCGCATTCAAACCATCGACTTAAAGCAGTTGAGCGCGCAAAGCCAGCAGCCCTTGCAAGGCTTTATGGCCTATCGACAAGGCACAGGTGATGAGCTGGGGGTACCCCATTATCAAGCGGTGGTAATGAGCCCACAAAAGCATAATGCATACGCACTGCAATGGTTTTTAATTGCGCTGGCATGCATTGTAGTGGCTGTTTTTGCCAGTAAAAAAAGGACACAAGATGAAAGTTAATCCGTTGTTATTGTTTATTGGCTGTTGTGCCATACC
>NZ_JBFJHD010000020.1:0-31554 GCF_041613455.1 Pseudoalteromonas sp.
GTAATTACTAGCAATATTTTCGGCGGTGATCCCCATAGGGTCATTATTCCATGGATCTTGTAACGTGGTAGTGAGTTCATCGACCATATTGCTATCGCCCATTTTTTGCCCCCAGCGGTTACTTGCAAGAGTATAGCCTGAACTACTCATGCTCTCTGCTCCGCCAGCAAGAGCCGCATCTACTTCACCTAATTGAATTTGTTGCGCTGCTTGTATTATGGCCTCTAAACCCGAACCACATAAACGGTTTAATGTGACCGCATGGCTACTTATAGGTAAACCAGCATCGAGGCCTATAACCCTTGATAAGTAGGCATCTTTAGGGCCATTATGAATTACTTTACCTACCACGCAGGAGCCCACTTGCTCTGTAGAGAGCTTGGCTCTGGCTAACGCTTCTTTTGCGCAATGAGTGCCCAGTTCAGCAGGTGTAAAATTTTTAAGGCTGCCACCAAAACTACCGATAGCAGTGCGTACTGCGCTAAGTATTACTACGCTGTTGTTATTAAGTTTTGCCATTGTGTTCTCTTATTGTTTTTATATTTATCTCTGCTTGCCATAAAATCGTATTTAATGAGCCAATGAGATTTACTTTGCTTCATCAAAACATAATTTCCCATCAAACAAAAGGCGTTGGCAAGAACTGGCAATTGCATTAACTACTTTTAATTGAGTGCATTGATTTCAGTAACTAATACAGTTGTGCACAAAGTCATACCCGCTAGTCTGTAAACGCCGCAATAACTTAAATAAGTCAATACTGCTTATATGTGCTAACCCTCACACTAATTTCAACTGAAGAAGTAAATTCATTATTACGTGGAATAGGTGCCTGTCCCTTTTTATTTTAAGCGCGTTTACAGCGGCAACTGCTACTATTTATTAATACATAATAAAATTCATCGCGAGCTGTGGAGTAACACATCAGTAAGCGTAAGGCAGCATATGGACTATTTACCTAGGATCCTGATTTCTATTGGCATTGGTATAATCATCTTGCTGACATACGCTGCTATTAGGGGCTACAAGAGTAAAAAGTGGCGCAGCACAAAAGGCATTTTGCTCGATAAAGGCACTCAGGTGCATATATCTAAAGCGCTTGATAGTAATGTAATTACTTGGAAAAGCACGCATATTGCATTGCAATACGAATACGAAGTAGCAGGGGAGACGTATCGTTCAACCCGTGCTACGTTTTCTGATATGGTTAATAAACCAAAGTCGTCATTAGACTTGCTATTAAATGAATATGCCGAGCATGACTATATTGTTGTTTACTATAACCCTGCAAACTACCAGGACAGCGTATTGTTTCCCGGCATTAGTATTTGGAACATTACGCCCATGCTCACCGGTGTGTTATTTATTGCCGCGGGCGTTTATATTAGCTAGCAGCGAATTAAACTCCGTTCAAACCGTTATATAAGTTTGGTGGTGGTTCGGTAAAAACTTTGCACTGCCAAGTTACACCACCGCGACCACCGTGCGTGCATTTTTTGATTATCAGTTAACTGATACTATTGGGCTTCGCGCTGCAGTAGATAATCTATTTAATGAAACCTATTACACCAACTCGTTTGCTGATGCGTGGGTGCAACCAGGTACGCCACGCAACGTGCGTGTGTCTGCTACATATAAGTTTTAATTAACGTATTATGGTTGCCAACAACTAGGCTGCTGATACTAGCAGCCTTTTTTAATCTCTTATTTATACCCTATTTAGTGTGTGGTTTTACCCCCCCAAATTTGTTTTAAGCGGCTATCTCGGCCACAGTTCCAGCGGTAGGCGGTATAGCGGATGGGATTGTTTTTGTAATAATCTTGGTGGTAGCTTTCGTTGCCTTTGATTGGATAGAAAGTTCCCGTTGGCAAAATAGGCGTAACAACGGTTTGTGCGGGGAATTGAGCCACCACAGCTTGTTTAGATTGCTCGGCTAATTGACGTTGATGCGCATTAGCAACAAATATAGCACTTAAATAACTGGGGCCTTTATCGCAAAACTGCCCTGTGGCATCAAAAGGGTCTATATTAAGCCAAAAATGATCGAGTATTGCTTGATAACTCACTCTGTTTGGATCGTAAGTGATCTCTACCGCTTCGTAATGGCCTTGATGATCGCCATTATAGGTCGGATTTTTAATTTTACCGCCGGTAAACCCCGATACGACATCAATAACCCCTTCAAGTTTTTCAAAGTCACTTTCCATACACCAAAAGCAACCACCGGCTAACACTGCTTTTTCACTGTTCGCCGCATGAGAAAATGAGGCAAACAACAGCAACGATGCTGATAACGTTAAGGCAACTAGTTTGTTCATAGTAATATCACACCTGTATTTTATTTGAAGATGAGTGTGTAACTCATAGCGTATAATATGACCCGCCAATGTTATAAACTATTTCAATGAGGGTAATGGTTATACCCCTGGTATAAGCAAGTTGATCATTAAATAATGCATTTACTGTGTTGTATAAGGCAATTACCCCTTTGCCAACCCTTGGCGCAGTGCAAAGATTTACAGTGCTGCCTGGCTGTACTATTTTTGAGTTATGTTTAACCGTTAATGAAGCGCCTTTTATTTGCTAAACATGTAATAACATTTAAATAATAGGCGCAGCAGAAAAGGATATTACCGTGAAAACACGTCATTTGTTTCCCATCAGCTTATTACTGCTCAGTACATCAAGCCTTGCCAGCGAGCTGCAAGTTACTCAAACTGCAAACAGCGGCGAGGCTAAAGTTACCACCAACGCAATGTTCATCGAACAGCTTAGCCAAGCGCGCACTTTTGATTTATCTCATAGCTGGGATGAAAACTCACCCATTGCGGCGGTGAACCCCTCGTACTCAATGAGCTTAAATAGCAGTCATGCAACAACGCGCAATACCTTTAATGATGCCGGGCAGTTGTCTTTCAGCTCTGAAATAATGCAATTTAGTGGCCACCATGGTGGGCCAACCATAGATGCATTAGGTCATATTGGGCGTGACGGTTTACTGTATGGCGGGGTTGATGCTATTAAAGCCAGTGCAGATAAACGCGGGCTTGGGCGCAGTGGTGTGGGGGCCGAGTTAGCTATTGATCATTACCCCGTTGATTTACTGACTAACAGAGGGGTATTACTAGATGTAGCGCGGTTTATTAATGGCGATAGCAGCCCATTAGCAAAAGGCTTTGACATTACCGCAGCCCACCTTGAGCAAACGGCAAAAGCACAAGGAACAACAATAAACCGTGGGGATACAGTATTTATTCGTACCGGATGGGGGCGCTACTTTAGTGAAAATAGTCAGCTTTATACCGCCGATGAAGCTGCCGGTGTTGGGGTAAGTGGTGCGCAGTACTTAATTGATATTGGTGCCCGTGTAGTAGGTAATGATACGCTTACCTTTGAAAAGCGCCCACCCATTGCAAGCTCGCCAACGTTTCAGGTGTTTCCAGTGCATATGATGTTGCTGGCCGATAATGGTATTTACATGATAGAGAATTTAAATCTGGAACAACTTGCAACAGCACAGCAATACGAATTTGTGGCTGTGGTGCCGCCATTAAAAATACGTGGTGCAACGGGTTCGCCACTGCGGGTGTTTGCATTAGCGACTAAGCATTAAGTGCATTGATAATAATTCACTCTCACACCCCAATTAACTATTGCCTGTGCTGTTTATGTATCCTGATTATGTATGCTGGCCATGTTATGACCGTTATTAAATTACAATGATCCACTGTTTTATCCACTAAATATTCGGCTCATATTGCAATATGAGCCGAATATGGTATAAGACTGCCAACCAAAACTGTATGCAATATATTGGATGACACTAATAGGGTGAAAGCCAACCAATTGCTTTATCTTTGCGCGTTTCAGCGCTGCAGTGTGTCTATAGCAAAACCATATAGCGACAACGCCAAGGCATAGTAGTCACAACATAAATTCGTTAACTGATTATATCTTTCACGGTAGGCTAATTTAATCAGATCCATTAACACACCAACTGTTTAGTCGCTTCATGCGCTACACATTAAACTTTGTATACGTACAATGCATTCAGTTTGGCCATCAATTTACATACCGGTTTTAACTATCTGTGTTTTATAAAGAAATCCAACAAAAGCGGCATTATCTAACATGCCCAGCTTTGCAAACAGCCTAAACTACTGCCAGCACATAATACTGCTTAGGCTGCAATTCTATTGAAGTTTGTAATATTAACAAGGTAAAAAATGAACACCAATTCTACAGGGCGCCAGCTCACTTATTTAGCCACATGTTTAGTGTATTTATTCTCCGGTCAGGCAAGTTTTGCCGATGAGCAACACCCGCTTGCAAATAGTGCAATAGAAAGGGTGGCCGTACTCGGCTCTCGGCATGTTTACCAGGGAGATTTTACCCCGCTTGAAACACCCCAAGCCGAGTTAAGTATTGATGCAGCTACTTTTACTAATGCGGGGGCATGGGATTTAAACCAAGCGCTGGACTTATCGGCATCAGTGGCACGACAAAACAATTTTGGCGGTTTATTGAATAACTTTGCGTTGCGTGGTTTTACCGGTGATGAAAACTTATCGAGTAATTATTTAGTTAATGGCTTTAATATAGGGTGGGGATTAGGTGGCACGCGCGACTTATCGAGTATTGCCTCGGTTGAGGTATTAAAGGGGCCACGGGCTGCATTATTTGGCCGCGGGGAGCCCGGTGGTACAGTTAATTTAATAACTAAACGACCCACGTTTGCAACGGAAGGTGAAATAAAACTAGCGGTGGCAAGTTTTGATACTTACCGCAGCGATATAGATTACACCAGCGCACTGTCTGATGAGCTCGCCATTCGACTGATTGGCTATTATGAAGACGCTAATAGCTTTAGAGATAACATAGAAAAAACAAAACAAGGCTTTAGCCCTTCGTTAACGTGGCGTATTAATGACGACCGTGAGCTGTTTTACGAATTGGAATACAGTAAGCTAACCGTGCCCTTTGACCGTGGAATACATGCAATCGATGGCAGGCTTAGTGTGTTACCCATAACGCGGTTTTTAGGTGAGCCAGGTGATGGTCCAATGACAGCACAGGTGCTTGGTCATCAGCTAGAGCTCACACAAGAATTAAACGATGATTGGCAGTTGTTAGTCGGGGCTAATTACCGTGATACTGAGCTCAGCGGATTTGCCACAGAAACCGGGTTTGGCGGCGTGATAAATGGCGAGGTCGATCGCTTTCGACGCTATCGCGATTATACTGCCAATTATCAACTACTGCGCGCTGAACTGAGCGGTGAAATTTACTTTGCGGGGCTTGAGCACCGGCTAATTATTGGCGCCGATGTTGATAAATTTAAAAATGAGCAATATTTACTGCAGATCAGCGGCGATCAACAGATTAATGTATTTGATCCTGTGTATGGTGCGTATCCACTGCCAAGCCCAGCACAGTATTCAGATAGGATTGAAATACAACAATCGGCCGGGGTGTTTTTGCAAGATCAAATATCACTTACAAACCAGTTAGCGTTGCGTATTGGTGCGCGCTTAGATGACTTTCAGCAAACGTTGCATAACCGCTTAACACATAGTGGTTATAAACAAACCGAAACACGTATGAGCCCACAATTTGGCGCTGTGTATGCGTTATTCGATAATTTATCGCTATATGCCAGCTATGGTGAAAACTTTCGTCCGCTTTCTGGTAGCGATGCACACGGTAACGGGTTTAAGCCCAACCAAACAACGTCAACAGAAGCCGGGATTAAGCTCAGTGTAAATGACGGCGCACTCGTTGCTACTTTGGCGGCATTTACGGTTACACAACAAAACATGCTGGTGGTAGATGATCCTACTGCGTTTACCAGTGCCGCAATTGGCGAAGCGCAAAGCCAAGGAGTGGAGTTTGATCTCGCTGGCGAGCTTAGTAATAGTTTATCGCTATGGGCATCGTATGCCTATGTTGATGCAGTAACCAAAAATGCGTTTTACGATAGCAATTTTGGTCTTAATATAGCCCCAGGCAGCCCACTATTAAATATTCCCAAACAACAACTTAGTTTACAGCTGGTTAAGTCGGGAGAATTAAATAATAACGCATTCAGTATAGGGGGCGGTATGTTGTATGTAAGCAAGCGAAATGGTTTTTTTGGTAGCGACTTTACCTTGCCAAGCTATATCACGGCGCGTGCCTTTTTACGCTATGCACTGACAAACACCATAACGCTTAGTGGCGAAGTCGATAACCTATTTAATGAAAAGTATTATACCAGCTCGTTCTCAGATGCGTGGGTGCAACCGGGCACGCCGCGCAGTTTACGTGCGTCGATAAGCTATCAGTTTTAATCAGCTTTTATATGTATGACGGGCTACTTACTTTAAGTAGCCTTGTTTCAGGGCTAGCGAATATAACGTATACGCTATTAGCTTGATTGGCTATGTACCTCGGTTCGATTTCGACCTAACTCTTTAGCGCGATACAGCGCCGTATCGGCTTTATCAAAGCTCGATTCATTATCCAGCAAGGTCACGCCCATACTCACGGTTAATGGCTGCTGTGCAATAACAATGCTATTTATCGCTTGGTGTAACCGCTCTGCATAAGCCATGGCTTGCTGTAATGCTGTATTAGGTAACAAAATTAAAAACTCTTCTCCGCCATAGCGTGCAATTAAGTCGCGCTTTCGACCCGAATTAATTAACACCTGGCCCAGTTGTTTTAATATTCTGTCGCCTTCGGGATGACCATAGTTATCGTTTATATCTTTGAAATAGTCGATATCAATCATAATCATTGCGATAGGATCATCGTCATGTGTTAATTGTGATAACGCGCTCATGGCACGAAATTTAATTTCTCGCCTGTTTAGCAAACCGGTTAATTCATCCACAGAGGCGAGCTTTTTTAATGCTTGGGTTTGTTGTTCTAGTTTTTCACGGGCACTGATTAGCTCGTCATACAGTTTATTGCGGCTGGTGGCGGTAAAAAAGCTCCAATACACGTAATTATTGGCCGCAACGCGGGCATTTACGGTTATTGGGGTGCGAATATTATTGCCATTTATAATACTCAATTGTATTTCGCTACAACGCTTTTCATGCAGTAACATAGGTAGTAAATAGCTGTGATAAAAAACTTTAGCGCCTTTCGTTAATATCGTTTCTATTTTTTTACCAAGCAGCTGACTTTTGTCCCAGTGAAGTTCATGACTTACATAGTCATTAACAAAAATAATTAGCTGTTCGCTATCGGTCACTATGGCCCCTGAAGGGAAGTCATCTAGCTTAAAGTGACGATTAGTTTGGGGATTGGGATCACGCATTGATAAAGTTTACTATTAATGGCGCAATAATTTCGGGGTGGGTCATATGTAAGCAATGACCTTGTGCTGAGATTATTTTAAGTGACGACTCAGGCAATGTATTATGCATATACTCACCAACAGAAACGGCCGCTAATGCATCGTCTTCGCTTTGCAGTAGTAAAACAGGGTGTTTAGCTTTAGGGAGTGTAGCGCGGTGATCTGAAAAAAAGGTGGCATAAGCAAAGCTTTTAGCAATAACAGGATCGGTTGAACAAAATTTGTCATGTAGCTCGACTATGAGTTCTTGTCCATTTGACACGCCCATCACTAAGGGAGCAAGGTACTCAGCCCAGCCGATGTAATTTTTATCCATTAAGCTCAATAACTCCTGCAAATCGGCTTTATCAAAGCCACCATAATACTCAGGTGGCACATTTAAAAAGCAAGGAGATGGGCATACCATGATCTGTTTAGTAAAATATTCTGGCTGCTTTATCGAAGCAATTAAGCCAATAATACAGCTAACAGAGTGGGCCACTAAGGTAACATCGGTGAGTGATAACGCTTTGCATATATCGATAATGTCGTCGGCGTACCCTGCTAAATCACGGTACTTTTGCAAACTGAACTGCGTGGTGTCTGATTGACCAGAACCTACGTAATCAAACAAAATAATTTTATAGTCACCCTGTAAATAGGGTAATAAAAAGCGCCACACATTTTGATCGCAACCAAACCCATGTGCTAATAACAAGGTGTTAGTGCCTTTTCCTATAACGGTAACATTATTTCTTTTTAATACGTCGTTACAATAATTCATAAAAACAGCTCTATTATCGAGTACTTATTACTATATATTTAAGTTAAAAATGCTCATGAAGAACGCTCAGTGAACGCAAAAAGCATAAATTAGTGTATATAAAACACGGTGATAACACCATAAATAACACTATTTCGCTAGTAAAAATAATAACATATAACTTTATTATTATATAACGATTGTTTTTTGCAGTTATAACTCATACAAATTGAGCGGTTTTTTGTTTTAATGGTTATTTTTCAGGCATTAAATATCACTAATTAAGAAAAACCGCGAATGTGCCATTAATGTAGCAAAGTTAGTGTAAGCAGCTGTCTTGCAGTATGAGTAGGCACACTGAGTTGATTTTCTACTAAGGCTGTTTAGTTATACAACCTTAGTAGTACGTTTAGTGGGTGTCTTGTTGTTGCTGTTCTCTGGCTAATTGATTGGGTAGCAATTGCTCAACAATTTCGCGAGCAGGAAGAGTGTAGCGTGTGCCATCAAACATAACAGAGGTAAATTCATTAATATTAGTAATGCCTGTTAAGGTCCAACCTTCGCCACGCTCTGGGCAATAAACAGTGGTAGTCGGTTGTATTACTTTAAATTCGTCGCTCATGATTGCTCTCAATTAATACTTGTTAATAGGCTATGGTAAGTTAATAATGTGGGTTCATAAAGCGCTATTTCAAGGTTTGGCTAATTTGGTATGTTTACACAAATTAAGTTACCACGGGTTAGGTTACGCCTGATAACCCATAAACATGCCGCCAGTTTGTTTTGTATATTGAACCATCCACAGGTCGCGCAGTTTAACGATTACCAACTACCGCTGAGCAATACAGATATAAAGCAATTAATACAAGACGATATAAGCGGTTATTATCACGGTGATTTGTTACGAGTTGCAATAGAGCATAACAACACCGGGCAACTACTGGGTTGTTGTGGCTTATACAGTATAGATAAAGATAAGCAAATGGCATACTTAGGGTTTGAACTGCACCCACATTATTGGCAACAAGGCATTATGAGTGAGGCATTGGTGGCCTTTATTAACACAATGCAGCGTAGTTTGGGGCTAACTAAGTTAATTGCTGAAGTACACAAGCACAATACACCGTCGCATAAACTGCTGACAAAGCTAGGCTTTAGTAAACAGGGCAAAGAGTCTGCAGCACATCAAGTTAAAAGTAGCTGTGAGTTGTGGCATAAACAGTTTACGTAACCAACGCGCTAAAAATAAAATGAGACCAGGTATAATCAATAAAGAACACATCATACTGTATAAGGGTCATAGCTCAATCTTAGCAACAGCACATAAAAATATTAATAATAAACGTGGGGGGAATTGCCTGACCCTATCGCTATAAAAAACGATCAATCTACTATCGATAGCGGTATTCAGTAGTTTGTTGGTTTATAAGTGACACGTTAAACCGTGTGCCGTTTAATGAGCAGTATGAAAACTTCTATAATCTGAGGGCCTCATCAACGGGTGACAAATTGCCTGTGTATTCACTATTTTCTGCCGTTGTTTTTAGGATAAAAATCTGGCCATGGTACATATTTCACCTTCGTATTAGTCATTAATAATGTATTATTAGCTTAGTGTCACACGTTGATGAAACAGTTGCTTACAGCTGCCATGTAATAGTTTGCTAAATTGAATGCATAAATTAGTTTAGCTGCAAAAGGATAACAGTCATGATGAATACAAAATTATATAAAGTGGTACACGATTTGGCGGAAGATTTGATGGCCGCGGCTAATAACAATGACCGCGCTAAGTTTGAGTCGCTGTTTGCTCAGCTCAAAGCAATTTGTGAAGAAAACGAACACACCTCAAAAGATCACCCTGTGCAGTGGGAAACCTTAGCCGACTTTACCGAAGAGCTAGAAGAAGCCATTTCCACTTACGAAAAAGCACTAGAAAAATCGATTGCGCTGAACAATAAAGATCACATGTCATCGGTTGCGTACTCAATGGCCACGTTACAAGTTGAGTTGGGGCAAAAAGACGAGGCAATTAAAAACCTACAACAGGCGAAGGTGAGTGCAAATAAAATCGAAGATAAACAGCTTAAAGCCGAAATTCACGATTTACTTGAATCACTAATTGAAGAAGAAGGTTAATACCACGCGCATTAGGCTTTAACCTTAACTAGGATTTTGCTAAACGAGGGCGTGTTGACCGCTGAAAATTAAATTTAGCTAACTAAATTTAATTTTAACAAACACGCCATAGTAACGAGCAAGGATTATAGCAGCGTTATTTTACTGGTTAGTTCACGTACCATAGCTTCGGCGTTCGGCTCTGGCTCATTTAAACCGGTGATCAAGGTCATGAAATAACAATCCATCATTACCGTGGCTTTTACCTCATCGTACTGAGCTTGATCGCTAAATAATAACTGTTTAAATGCCGAAACTTGCTCAGTAAAATAGGCTTTACGCCAAATAATATCACTGAGTAATATTTTACTAAACTCGGTATTTTCGCAATAGAAAGAAAAAAGCGGCAGGGCATAATGGCGTAATTTTAAACGTGGTGAGTGCTGTTTATCAGACTGCTTTGCTTGGTTAATAATCACGGCAATTTGTTGTTGCATTCCGGCCACTAATAAATCGATTTTGTTTTCGAAATGACTAAATACCGTTCCCACAGCCACATTAGCAACCGTGGCAATTTCTCGAGTTGATGTATGCTCATAGCCTTGCAGTAAAAATAGCTCCCATGCCGAGGCTAAAATTTTATTACGCGTTTTCTCTTTTTTATTCATTATGATTCAATACTTTAAGTTTTAACTAAATGAAAGAGTTAAGTCTACAGTAAAATACTGAGCGCGCTCAATACTTTTAGTGAGCGCGCTCATTTATATTAACAACCAGATGAAGTTTATCAAACGCATCATCAGATTAATACATGATTTGATTGCAGTTATCATCACGCTAGCAGGTATTTTATATTGTAATGTTAAAGACAAAAAAAAGCCCTGCTGATAGTAAGCAGGGCTTTTTTCATCGCTGTTTACAGTATGTACCTAAAGCCAAATGCAATGCCGTCATCTTCCGATTGTTCCATTTGCGCTTGTTGCTCTTTATCACTGCTTTCAAAGTCACCGAAGTCTTTACGTGCTTCAACGTAAAGTTGCGTGTTGTCATCAATTAAGTAATGCACACCAATCACCGCAAATTGACGTTTAAATACATCGTTAGGATCGGCGTTAAAGTTTGGCTGAATCACGTAGTCATCGCCTGCATCAAAAATGTTATAGGCAATAAAAGGGCGAATGTCATTGTCGAAGCGGTATGAAGCAAACGTTTCAACACCTACGGCGTCTTTAATTAAGCGGCCTAGATTATCGGTATCGTGGTTTTTGTTTTTATTCACGTTCGCTGCAAAGTAAAAGCCCGGTGCATCAATGTTGCCCCAAATAACGCCCGCACCATAGATTAAGTCATCTACTGTGCGTGTTGAACCATCACCAAAGTGTAAGTCAAACTCACCACGGTTAATACCCGCTGTTAAGGTTAGCATATCGGTTACGTTGTACGTGATTGCACCACCAAGCGTATAGTTAAATTCAACTTTTTGTGCTTTAACATCGCCAGCTTCCCATCTAGCTTGGCATTGTGCTTCGCTAATGTTACTGATATCACAGGTATAGAACTGGCTATTTTTAAGCTGTGTTTGCACACTAAATTCAAAGTCGTTGTAGCTATTGCGATATTGCAGAGTTTTATCACCTCGGCCGGTACCATTAACGGCGCCGTCGTCTTTGTTATAAGTGTAAACACCTGCCGCGTTGCCATCCCACACATAACTATAGTTAGTGGCATACACTACATCGAACCACGAACCCCATTGTTTACCAATCGTGATTTGGCCGTATTTTTCATGTGATAAGCCGGCATAGCCTAAGCGGTTATATAAAAACTCATCTTGAATAGACTCAAAACGGTTGTTGTAAACAATATCGCTACTGCCCACAGGGTTAACACCCCATTCAATCAGTGCGAGTGCTTGCCAGTCGTTTTTTAATTGACGTTTAAAGCCAAAATTAATACGTGACGCACCATTTACAATTTCATTTTGACCCTGAGTATTGATCGCGCGTACATCTAAATAGCCACCGATGCTCACTGCATTTTTATCGTCTTTATATACTTCCACTGCAGACACTGCAGGGGCGGCTAAAATACTTACGCTAAGTAGGGTAGCCAGCTTGTTGTTTATCATATGTTGCCTTGTAATATTTTGATGCTTTTTAACATTTGAAAATTTTAGGAAACGAAGACTAACAAAGCAATAAAATGCTCAAAAGTGAAAAATCCTCACTAAAAAAAGCGACGAAAAACTGCAAATATTCACCTAAAGTTAATTTTGTTATTATTAATGGCATTTTTTTTAGTGTGTGGAGTATGCAATAGTCGAATAGTATTAGAAGTGGGTAAAGTTAACTTGAATTATGTTCACGTTGATTAAAAAGTAACAGCAGGAGTAAAAGCTCTAATTGCACTAAATATACACAATATATAGATAAATGTTTTATGTAAAAGCTAAATGCGATAAACAAGCTGACAAACACGTTAAGCGGAGGTTTTAATCACGTTAGCAGCACGTTACAAAAATGCATAAAGTAAGCTTTATTATGCATAGCTATTTATCAATACTCAGTGCTAGGCTAAATAGTGCTGTGTTAAACATACCAGCAAAGTTAGCAACACCAACATAGGGGCCATAGCTCACATTACAACACCGCTAGAATAGGGAGTTAGCGGGTAATCTTTCATAGAAAAAACCGCTCATTTGGTTTAAACTGCGCGCAATTTAAATACACTCATTTCTCCCTTGGAGGGTAGCGCTATTATTAGTACAGCTAACATCACCATGCAATTTGGTGCTAAACCGTTATTTGAAAATATTTCAGCAAAATTTGGCGAAGGTAACCGTTACGGTTTAATTGGCGCAAACGGCTGTGGTAAATCAACATTTATGAAAATCCTTAGCGGCGAGCTTGAGCCATCTTCAGGTAACGTAAGTACTGATCCAAATGAACGCGTTGCTAAACTAAACCAGGATCAGTTTGCCTACGAAGAATACTCAGTAATAGACACAGTGATCATGGGTCATAAAGAGTTATGGGAAATAAAGCAAGAGCGCGACCGTATTTATTCTTTAGCAGAAATGAGTGAAGAAGACGGCATGAAAGTGGCCGATTTAGAAACCGAATTTGCTGAAATGGACGGTTACTCTGCTGAGTCTAAAGCAGGTGAGTTATTATTAGGCGTTGGTATTGGCACTGAGCAACATTATGGCCCGATGTCGGAAATTGCCCCGGGTTTTAAACTGCGGGTATTGTTAGCCCAAGTGCTGTTTTCAGATCCCGATATCATGCTACTCGATGAGCCCACCAATAACCTCGATATTTACACGATTAAGTGGTTAGAAGATGTATTGAATCAACGCGATTGTACCATGATCATTATTTCGCATGACCGTCACTTTTTAAACTCTGTATGTACCCACATGGCCGATATTGACTACGGTGAACTGCGTATTTACCCAGGTAACTATGACGAGTACATGTTTGCAGCCACTCAAGCGCGTGAACGGCTATTAAGTGAGAACGCGAAGAAGAAAAACCAAATTGCTGAATTACAACAGTTTGTTTCACGTTTCTCGGCTAACGCATCAAAAGCGAAGCAAGCCACGTCGCGTGCTAAACGTATCGATAAAATTCAGTTAGACGAAGTAAAAGCCTCGTCGCGTCAATCACCGTTTATTCGTTTTGAGCAAGAAAAACAGTTATTCCGTAATGCGCTTGAAATGACCAGCCTCAGCCAAGGTTTTGAAGATAATACCTTATTCTCTGGCTTAGAAGGGCTGGTCGAAGTGGGCGAGCGTATCGCTATTATTGGTGAAAACGGCGTGGGTAAAACCACCTTATTAAACACTCTAGCGGGGCGTTTAGCGCCTAAATCGGGTGAGTTTAAATGGTCTGAAAATGCTAATATTGGTTACTACGCGCAAGATCACGCCGATGAATTCGCTCAAGATATGAACTTATTTGAGTGGATGGAACAATGGCAGCAAGAAGGCGACGATGAGCAAGTGGTACGCAGCTTTTTAGGGCGCATGCTGTTCTCACAAAACGACATTAAAAAGTCGGTAAAAGTCATTTCAGGGGGTGAACAAGGCCGCATGTTGTTTGGTAAAATCATGATGCATAAGCCAAACATTTTGCTTATGGATGAACCTACCAACCACATGGATATGGAATCGATAGAGGCTTTAAACTTAGCCCTTGAAGCTTATGAAGGCACCTTACTGTTTGTATCGCACGACCGTCAGTTTGTATCGTCAGTGGCAACCCGTATTTGGGAAATCAAAGATGGCAAAGTAATTGACTTTAGAGGCAATTACGCTGAGTACTTAGCTAGCAAAGAAGCCTAATTAACGCTTTACTGCTAACCTTGAAAAGCCATGTATAACATGGCTTTTTTTGTTTTTGTTAGTCGCAATTTTATGGCTTTTGGGTATAATACCCGCCATAAAACCGGACATAAGTCCGCTACTTTAAAAAGTATATTACTGAGGAGTATTTATGAAAGTTGGCATTATTATGGGTTCTAAATCAGATTGGCCAACCATGGAACACGCCGCACACATGCTAGACACATTTGGCATAGAGTACGAAACCAAAGTGGTGTCTGCCCACAGAACTCCTCAACTACTTGCCGACTATGCAAGTACAGCAGCAGAGCGCGGTATCAATGTAATTATTGCCGGTGCTGGCGGCGCGGCGCATTTACCTGGTATGGCGGCGGCGTTTACGTCACTGCCGGTATTAGGTGTGCCGGTTAAATCAAAAGCACTCAATGGTGTTGACTCGTTATTGTCTATTTGCCAAATGCCAAAAGGTGTTGCGGTGGGTACCTTAGCGATTGGCGAGCCCGGTGCGGCCAACGCGGGTTTATTAGCAGCGCAAATTTTAGGTTGCCAAAACCCCGAAATTTTCGCAAAAATTGAAGCGTTTCGTAAAGCGCAAACCGACACTATTTTAGCTAACCCAAACCCAGCAGAATAATTATGACTATTTTAATTTTAGGGGCCGGGCAGCTTGCCCGAATGATGAGCCTAGCAGGCGCACCGCTTAATTTAAATGTGGTTGCTTACGATGTTGGCAGCAAAAAAATTGTTCATCCGCTAACCGGTGAGGTGTATTCAACCACACTTGAAGACGCCATTGCCCATGCCGATGCAATTACCGCGGAATTTGAGCACATACCCGATGATGTGCTCACTCTGTGTTGTAACAGTAATAAGTTTTACCCAGGTAAAGCGGCTATTAAAACCGGCGGTGACCGCCAAATTGAAAAAGCGCTACTCGATAAAACAAAGGTCGCCTGCGCGCCGTATCAACTCATTACTGAAAAAGCGCATTTAGAGCTGGCAGTTGAAAAGTTAGGTAAGCCGTTGGTGATTAAAACCTGCCAAGCGGGATACGACGGTAAAGGCCAGTGGCGATTAAAATCAGATGAGCAAATAGACACTATTTGGGCTGAAATGGCTGATTTTATTGCCGCGGGTACCGAGCACGCACCGCACACCATTATTGCCGAAAAAATGATCCCATTTGATAGGGAAGTATCTATTATTGGCGCCCGTGATAAACACGGCAATGTGGCAATATATCCATTAACCGAAAATGAGCACACTAACGGTGTATTAACGCTGTCGGTAGCAGGCCTAGATAATAGCCGTGTGGAACAACAAGCAATCGATGCATTTACTAAGCTTGCCAACGCATTAGATTATGTGGGTGTATTGGCGGTGGAGTTTTTTGATGTGCAAGGCACGTTACTGGTTAACGAAATAGCCCCGCGGGTGCATAACTCGGGTCATTGGACACAACAAGGCTGTCATTGTTCGCAATTTGAAAATCATCTGCGTGCGGTTGCCGGTTTACCGTTAGGCAATAGCGAACTGAAACACGTGACTGCGATGATCAATGTGTTAGGCCAAGCGAATATCCCTACTGAGGTGTTGGCTACTACAGATGTAACCAGCCATTGGTACGGCAAGTCGGTAAAGCCTGGACGTAAAATGGGCCATATTAATGTCTCTGCTGATAATTTAGCGCAATTAGGAGCACGTTTAGCTGAGTTAAGTAAACTGTTACCTGAGGCAGATTACCCCGGACTACTCACCATGAGTCAGTCACTTAATAACTAGTATAATCCTATCTATAATAAGCTTGGCAGCCGCTGAGCTTATTTTATAATCTCTACAAGGTTTTCTTATGCTTGATCCTAAGTATCGCGTCGCGGTATTTGCGTTTTTTATGGCAATATTTATGTCTGGGTTTATGTCGCTTGTTATTACCTTGTTTAATGTGGGCTGGGTGGACGAAATCGCTAGTGTCTGGCTGAAAGCGTGGTTATTTGCATTTTGTATTGCGTTTCCTACCGTTATGGTTGTTGCCCCTTGGGTACATAGGTTAACCAATAAATTAATTCGAGCCTAACTGCAATGCTAATGATAATTAAAAAACCTTTATTTATTATATTATTAGCTTTATGTGCTAGCCCCATTATTGGTGCTGGCACAGCGCTGATTATGGGCGCTGCGTTTGCTATGTTATTAGGCAATCCTTTTGCGGCATTATCACAAAAAGCCAGCAAATGGCTGCTAAAATTAGCCGTAGTGGGGCTTGGCTTTGCGGTTGATTTTAATCAAGTAATAGCTGTGGGTAAAAGTTCACTGGTATTAACCATAGTCAGTATTACCGCGATAATTGGCTTAGGAGAGCTGTTAACGCAAGCATTTAAATTAAACCGTAACACGGGAGTGTTAATTTCGTTTGGCACCGCTATTTGTGGCGGTAGCGCGATTGCAGCCATGGCGCCGGTGATCAAAGCAAAAGATCATGAAGTGGCCGTGGCTTTAGGTGTGGTATTTATGCTCAACGGTTTAGGGTTGTTGTTATTTCCAAGTATCGGACATTACTTTAACCTCAGTCAGCAACAGTTTGGCATGTGGGCGGCATTAGCGATACACGACACCAGCAGTGTCGTCGGCGCATCAGCCACCTATGGTGCATTGGCGTTAAGCATCGCCACCACAGTAAAACTGACCCGTGCAATGTGGATTATTCCCTATACGGCGTTGGCCGGTGTATACTTTCGCTCTGAAGAAAAAGCCAGTATCCCGGTATTTATTATCGGTTTTGTATTGGCAGCATTAATCAACAGTTACTTCCCAGCGTATTCATCATTATGGGAACTAATAAATAGTGCGGCTAAACAATTACTGGTAGTCACGTTATTTTTAATTGGCAGTGGTCTGTCGGTTGCGGTAATAAAGCAAGCCGGATTTAAACCTTTCTTAATGGCTATACTTTTATGGATAGTGGTCAGTGGGGTTATTTTATTATTAATTTTAGATGGATTATTATGATGAAAGGTATTTTTTCTCTAACTGTGCTGAGTGCCGTGTTGTGCTCTTCGCTAGTAGTAACGCGCGCAGAAGCGCAGCCGCTGCGGGTAGCCACATTTAATGTTAGTATGGATGCGACAAACTATACGGCAAAAAATCAGCCAATAAAAAGCGGTGCATTGGTCAAGGCGCTCACAAGTGACCACCAGCAAATTAAAAATATTGCCGAAATCATTCAGCGCGTACGCCCCGATATTTTACTACTCAACGAATTTGATTATGTTCCTAAACAGCAGGGCATCGACTATTTTAAGCGCCACTATTTAAGTGTGAGTCAAAACAAGCAAAGCCCGATAGACTACCCGTATATTTATATTGCGCCGGTTAATACTGGGCTTGCCACCGAGTTTGACTTAGACAATGACGGCAAAGCGACGGGGATCATGGGCGATGCACAAGGTTTTGGCTTTTTTGCAGGGCATTACGGTATGGCGCTGTTATCGCGTTACCCAATCGACGTTGCACACATCAGAACCCTGCAAACCTTTAAATATAAAGATATGCCCAATGCGCAAATGCCCATAGATCCTGTGACTGGCGAAAATTGGTATAATGCGCAAGAATGGCAAGCGCTGCGTTTAAGCTCAAAGTCTTATTGGGATATTCCTATTAAGGTTAATAATAGCACTCTGCATATACTGGCCTCGCACCCGACGCCCCCGGTGTTTGATGGCGATGAAGATCGTAATGGCAAACGCAATCATGATGAAATACGCTTAGTGGCCGACTACATTAATAATGCAGACTATATCTATGATGATAACGGCCAACAGGGGGGCTTAGCAGCAAACAGCCGCTTTGTTATTGTAGGTGATTTAAATGCCGCTCCCGAAGGCGATAAAAAACGCCCAGCAACCACAGATCTATTATTAACACACCGCTTAGTTAATGCCACGTTTGTGCCACACAGTGCCGGTGCTAAACAGCAATATCCTCAGCCTTATGCACAACACTACACTGCCAATTGGCAAGCGCGAGTAGATTACGTGTTGCCATCACAGTATGGCTTATCCATTGTAAATGGCGGGGTGTTTTGGCCCACTAAAAACAGTGCGCTGCATCGGTTAATTAAAGATAGGAACGCCTCGAGTGATCATCGTCTAGTGTGGCTTGATTTAACCATAGAGCAAGCAAACTAACTCAGTAACACCGACGTTTATCTTAAATAATTGCAATCATTAAAGTGCTTCTGCTTAAATACGGCTTAATTATAATAACCGTTAAGAAGCACTATGATTTTTAATATTTCATCGTCTAAAACATTAGTGGCCATCGCTGTCGCCTCAAGTGTTTTTTTAGCCGGCTGTCAAGCCACCGCATCCTCTTCAAGCGCTGTACAAGCAACAAGTAACGCCCCTGCAGCTGTGGTTAGCACGCCCGCCATAAGCGGCAGTCAACAGATTACCTTAGAGCAAGCAATGGCGCACCCCGATTGGCTGGGTCGTCAACCTGAGCGTGCTTTTTGGGGCAGCGATTCAGCAACCATTATTTATGCGCGTAAACAGCAAGGCAGCGAACTGCGTAATATATTTAGCCAGCCTATTAACAGCCAAACGGCAGAGCAAGTGGCGTTAAATAAGCTCCATACAGTAGGGGCAAGCAAAGCGGTTTACTCACCCGATAAAGCATTGCAAGCGTATGTGTTCGAAGGCAATATCTTTGTAAAAGAGCTAAAAACCAATACCATTAAGCAAATTACCCATACGTCTGCAAGCGAGTCTAAGCCGCAGTTTTTAACCGATGGCTCACTGGCGTATCGCCAAGGTAATGTGTTTTTTAAAGTGGATTTAACTAGCGGCGCCACCACCGAGCTGGCTAATTTAAAATTAGCTGAGCAGCCGAAAGGGGTTACCGAGCCCAGCAGCTATATTGCTAAAGAGCAGCACAAGCTTATTGACTACATTGCGCTTACCCATAAAAACAACAAAGAGCAGCAAGCACGTAAAGAGCAGTTAAAGCAACAAAATAGCTCAATTGCTAATGCGACATTTTATTTAGGCGAAGGAAACAGCATTAAAGAAATGCAACTTTCTCCTGCAGGGGATGCGCTTATTGTGGTGCTTCAAGAAAAAAGATCGTGGCGTGAAGACAGTGATATAATGCCGCATTATATCACCGCTGATGCTGGCATTGAGGCGAAAAAAGTACGCCGCCGTGTTGCCGACGACAAGCCACTGACATCAGAAGTGGTGTATATCAATCTAACGGTTAACAGCCAACATACACTGGCGTTTAATACCTTACCGGGTTTTGATGAAGACGTATTAGCCGCGGTGAAAAAAGAAAACTACGCCCGCGAAGGGAAACGTTATCAATCTAAAAAAGCCCCGCGTGCGATTAATTTGATCACCGATTGGGGCTGGGATCAAAGCCCTATCGTTTGGAACCATGACGGCTCAAATGTGGCCATTATGCTTGAAGCATGGGATAACAAAGACCGTTGGATAGCCACCGTTGATTTTAACTCTCATACTTTGGTGTCGCAGCATCGTTTACACGACGACGCTTGGATTGCGTATGCGTTTAATGATTTTGGTTGGTTAAATAACTCAAATACTCTGTATTACCTTTCTGAAGAGAGCGGTTACAGCCAGTTATATAAAAAACCACTCAATGGCAAAGCAACGGCGTTAACGCGTGGCAACTTTGAAGTATCAGACTTGACGCTTACCAGCGATAACAGCGCTATTTATTATAAAGCGAACGTCGAGCACCCAGGGCTTTACGAAATTTACCGTGTTGATCCGCAAACTGGCAAGTCGCAGCAAGTCACCGACTTAAACGGCATGACAGATTACACCCTCAGCCCAGACGAAACTAAGCTGTTACTGAAGCACTCTAAAGTTACCCTACCAACCGAGCTGTATGTTGCTGATGCTAAAGCAAATAGCCAAGTTACTCGATTAACCTATACGGTATCAGATGAATTTTTAGCTAAAAAATTAACGGCACCGAAAATAGTGGCCGTGCCTTCAAGCCACACCGAGCAGCCAATTTACGCAAAAGTGTATTACCCAGCAGACTATGTCCCGGGCGAAACGGGTAAAACACGTAAAGCGGTGATATTCAACCACGGCGCAGGTTACTTACAAAATTCGCACATGGGGTGGTCAGGTTACTTCCGTGAGTTTATGTTTCATTCATTACTGGCCGATGAAGGTTACATAGTGATGGACATGGATTACCGTGCTTCAAAAGGCTATGGCCGCGATTGGCGCACCGCTATTTACCGTCAAATGGGCACGCCTGAAACACAAGATCTAGTCGATGGCGTAAACTGGTTGGCACAAAATGCCAACGTTGATACCGGCGCAGTGGGCACTTATGGTGGCTCTTACGGTGGTTTTATGACCTTTATGGCATTATTTACCGAGCCAGAGTTATTTCAAGCGGGAGCGGCACTGCGTCCGGTTACTGACTGGGCACACTATAACGCACCTTATACTTCTAATATTTTGAATCACCCCGATGTAGACCCGATTGCCTACGAGCGTAGCTCACCCATTTATTATGCAGAGGGGTTACAAAAACGCTTATTAATTAACGCCCCTATGGTTGACGATAATGTGTTTTTTCAAGATAGCGTAAGGTTGGTACAACGCTTAATTGAGCTGGAAAAAGAAAACTTTGAAACGGCAATATTTCCGGTTGAGCCGCATGGTTTTGTACAGCCATCGAGCTGGTTAGACGAATACCGCCGTATATATAAACTATTTAAAGAAACGCTGTAATGATAATGACACGTTGACACTAAACGCCACTGATCACAGTGGCGTTTTTTTATCTGACTTATTTGTTTTTACAGCTATTAGCAATGGGAAAGCTAATACCACGCCGCCCAGCGCGCCGATTAAATGCGCATCTATCGCCACCGTGGATTCAATCAGTCTTGCTATCTCTTCGCTTGGGCCGTTTACTTGCTCAAGGATAATTTTAAGCCACACGCCGATAAACAACAGATAACCCGACTTTAGCCCTAGGGTAATATCTTTAACGGCCCCCCAAATAATAACGCCGTGCAATACGGCACTCAGGCCAGTATAAATGTCAATGCTTGGGCAAAACCAATATACCCCGAAGCCACACCACAAGGCTAACAAAGTCACATTTAAAGTATATCGACCCGCAGTGGTGTATTCACCGTGAAGTAACCAAATTAACACTACGCCGGCGCAGTTTAGTACTAAATGCGCCCAATTAGCATGCACAAACTGGCTGGTAAAAATACGCCACAGTTCACCGTGATTAATTAAAGCGCGATTGAATTCCAGAAATTCATTTACATTAAACAGTGCACCAAGCAGGGTGAAAAATATTAAACACAAGGGAGGCAATATATAGCGCGGTTGCAGCGGTAAATTAAGCATTTTATTGTAATTTAAGCTATTAATTTTTGCATATTGTGCCTGTTTAACTTTAAGATGCCAATCAACTCGTCATAATTTAATCTAATTGGTATTTATGAATATTAAACATGCTTCATTACTCGCTATTACATGGTGTGCTACTGCTGTGCCTTTATTTGCTTACGCAGCGACCCCAATAGAAACGCGAGAGCCGGAGGCCGCCACCGGATTCATCAAAAAACAGGCCGTTAAAGGCGATAAATACATGGTAGCAGCGGCAAACCCCTACGCTGCAGAAGCCGGACAAGCTATATTAGCAAAAGGCGGTAATGCTATTGATGCCGCCATTGCCACGCAATTGGTACTGACTTTAGTTGAGCCGCAATCTTCGGGAATTGGTGGCGGCGCGTTTATGTTGTATTACAACAAAGCGGATAATACCTTAACCAGTTTTGATGGCCGTGAAACGGCGCCGAGCAATGCCAATGAAAGCTTGTTTTTAGACAAGCACGGTAAAGCCGTAAAGTGGATAGAGGCGGTCGTTGGCGGGCGTTCGGTTGGCGTCCCCGGTATTTTACATGCGTTTGCCAGCGCGCATAAGCAATATGGCGTACTGCCATGGGGCGAGTTATTTAAACCGGCGATTGCCCTTGCTGAGCAAGGATTTAAAGTGTCCCCTCGTTTACATGGTTTGTTAACCCGGCAGTTAAATCCTGGGGTGATGAACTTACCGGTGATCCACGACTACTTTTATCCCAATGGAAAAGTACTGGCTGTTGGCAGTATTAAAAAGAACCAGCCATTAGCTGATTTATATAAAGACATCGCCAGTAAAGGAATTGATGCTTTTTATAAAGGAAATAACGCTAAACAAATGGTACAGGCGGTGCAAAACTCAAAAGTAGCACCGGGCACCTTAACTGAGCAAGACTTAGCGAATTATAAAAGTAAACAGCGCGATGCGGTGTGTATTGAGTATCGTGTTTACAATGTATGCTCTATGGCTCCGCCAAGCAGCGGCGGGGTTGCAGTATTACAAATATTAGGCTTACTGGAGCATAAAAATATGCGTGCTGTTAAGCCTAATAGTGAACAAGCTATTCATTATTTTAGCCAAGCTTCACGGATTGCCTTTGCCGACCGCAATACGTATATGGGCGATCCGGACTTTACTGCTGTGCCAACTAAAGAGTTATTAAATAAACGCTACATTGCGTCGCGTGCCAAGCTGATCACTGAGCACGACAGCAAAGCCAAGGCGGGCAATCCAGTGGATTATTTAACCTACGCCATGGATGACTCTTACGAACTGCCTTCTACCACCCATGTGTCTATTGTTGATAGCCAAGGAAATGCAGTCTCGCTGACCAGTTCAATTGAAATGGCATTTGGCTCCACGGTAATGGTCAATGGCTATATTTTAAATAACCAACTCACTGACTTTGCACTGTCGCCACGCATCAATGGCAATTTAGTGGCTAACCGCGTCGAGCCCGGTAAACGGCCGCGCAGTTCTATGTCGCCGGTAATGGTATTTAATAAAGATGGCAGTTTACGATTAGTGGTCGGCTCACCTGGCGGCAGCCGAATTATTAATTACGTCGCGCAAGTGGTAATAGGGGTGTTAGATTGGGATTTAAGCGCGCAACAAGCGATCAACTTACCGCGCACTACCAATCGCAACGATTATACTAGCCTTGAAAAAGGCACCGCACTTGAAGCATTAGCGCCGGCATTAACAAAACGCGGCCATGATGTACGTATCATAGATTTAAACTCCGGGCTGCATGCGGTAGAGATCAAAAACAATACCTTATATGGCGCCGCCGATCCGCGACGTGAAGGGGTGGCTTTATCCGATTTAACGCAGAAAAGCACCACTTTCAAATTCTAAATTATGTATAATAACGGTGCGGCTAACTCATAAACACAATTAGCGCACTTGTAAATTCTCAATGGTCTGACAAGGTTGAATTGCATTGCAATTTAACCTTTAACACCGATAATGGCAGATCATAACTTAAGACTTAGTTAAAGCTTGGAAATATGACTACAAATACCGATCCAAATTATCTTTATATCCCTTATTCTGGCCCCACTCTGTTAGAGACTCCGCTGTTAAATAAGGCCAGCGCATTTAGCCAAAAAGAGCGTGAAAACTTCAACTTAACCGGTTTACTACCGCCGCGTTATGAAACAATTGAAGAGCAAGTAGAGCGTTGTTACCAACAGTATTCAAGCTTTACCGACAACTTAAACAAACACATTTATTTACGTGCCATTCAAGATAATAACGAAACCCTGTTTTATCGTTTAGTGCGCGATAATATCGAAGAAATGATGCCAATCATTTACACTCCAACTGTGGGTGATGCGTGTGAAAAATTCTCGGATATTTATCGCAGTGCGCGTGGGTTATTTATTTCCTATGAAGAGCGTTTTCAAATTGACGACATTTTACGTAATGCCACAAAAGGCAAAGTAAAAGTGATTGTGGTCACCGATGGTGAACGTATTTTAGGCTTAGGTGACCAAGGTATTGGTGGCATGGGCATTCCAATTGGTAAACTGTCGCTTTACACTGCCTGTGGTGGTATTAGCCCTGCGTATACATTACCGGTAATGCTTGATGTGGGTACCAATAACGAAAAGTTGCTTAATGATCCTATGTATATGGGCGCGCGTCACAAACGTATTGCGCAAGACGAATACGATGAGTTTTTAGACTTGTTCATTCAAGCGGTAAAACGCCGTTGGCCAAATGTGTTACTGCAGTTTGAAGATTTTGCCCAGCCGAATGCGATGCCATTACTAAAACGCTACCGCGACCAAATATGTAGCTTCAACGACGACATTCAAGGCACAGCCGCCGTGACTGTAGGTTCATTACTTGCGGCGTGTCGTGTTAAACAGCAACGCTTGGCCGATCAAAAAGTGGTGTTTGTGGGTGCAGGCTCTGCCGGCTGTGGTATTGCTGAGCAAATTGTTAGCCAAATGGTGTTTGAAGGTATTAGCGAAGAGCAAGCGCGCAGCCAAGTATTTATGGTTGATCGCTTTGGTTTACTTAGCGAAGGCATGCAAGGATTACGTGATTTTCAACAAACACTTGTGCAACCGCAAGCGCGTTTAGCCGATTGGACTTACAGTGGAGAGTTTGCTTCATTACTTGACGTAATGCACTGTGCAAAACCCGACATTTTAATTGGTGTATCGGGTCAACCGGGGTTATTTAACGAGCAAGTTATCCGTGCTATGTACTCGGCGTGTGAGCAACCGATTATTTTTCCATTAAGTAATCCGTCTAAGCAAGTAGAAGCGTTACCTGAAGACATTATAAACTGGACCGAAGGTAAAGCCTTAGTGGCAACGGGTAGCCCATTTGCGCCGGTTGAATACAATGGCGAAACGTTCCCTATTCCACAATGTAATAATAGCTATATTTTCCCAGGCATTGGCTTAGGCGTGATTGCTGCAAAAGCAAATAGAATTAGCGATGCGATGCTCAGTGTTTCTAGTGAAATGCTGGCTGAGTCTTCACCGCGTGCCAATACAGGTAAAGGGAGCTTATTACCCGCACTCACTGAAATTGAAACGCTGAGTAAACGTATAGCCTTTGCGGTGGGTAAAAAAGCGATTGAAGAGGGCATTGCGCTAGAAATTTCTGATGAAGCACTGTGGGCTGCCATAGATAAAAACTACTGGCTACCGGAATACCGTAACTATAAGCGTTGTAGTATTTAACCCAAGCGCAGGTTATGTAGCACGCGCTGCGTGACCGATGTAAATTAAAAAACAGGCCAAGGCCTGTTTTTTTGTTGCTGTTCATTACAGATTAACGTGCTAACTTGTTTAATAAGCTTAAGTTACGGTAATTAAACCAACATCAAAAGGATCAGCGATGAAATTACGTAGTGCATGTTTAGTAGCGTTGGCAACGGCAATGAGCTTAAATGTATTTGCCACAGCCACGCCAGACGCAGCGCATATTTATGTAAAAGGGGAAGCAACCATTACCACCATGCCGGATCATGTGTTACTGCATGTGGGAATTACCGAGGTGGGCACTGATTTAATTGCTGCAAAAAATAACACCGATAAGACGATGGCAAAGGCGATTAAAATAGTAAAAGCGTTAGGGGTTAGCGATGCTGATATTAATGCCGGGCAAATTTCAATTAATCGTGAAAATCAGTATAACCGTGAAAGCGGTCAGTCAGAATTTAAAGGCTTTAGAGTAGCGCGCAGCTTAATGGTAAAGCTAGCTGAAATTGATAAATACCCCGAGTTATTACAAAATTTAGTTAACAATGGCATAAATGAAATCAATCATACACGGTTTTTAGCCAGCAATTACGACGCACTCTATAAACAAGCGCAACAGCTGGCAATAAAAGACAGCCGCAACGCGGCGCAAGAATTTAGCCAAGCGTATGGTGTTGTATTAAAAGGGCTATACAGTGCATCGATGCAACCGCTAGATGTGCAGTCAGCCCCTTATATGCGCGCTGAAAAAGTGATGCTGAGTGCCGAAGCACCGAGTAATTATGTACCCGATGCCTATCATGCCGGTGAAATAACTATCACCGCCTCAAGCTACGCCGTGTATTATATTGAATAAGTTAGTCAGCTTGCTGGCGTTGAAAACGCGCCAGTAACCGCTCGCCGTGTTTTTCACTAATGCGTGCAATTGCTTTGAGCATATTGGTTATTTCGTGGCGGTCGTATTCATTGGTCACATTTTCGTTAATATCATCGACAATGGCATTAAGGTATTTAAATAAACTATCGCGAGCATCCTCGTTATTGTTAGCCACAAATAAAATATTTTTAAACGCCTCCAGTACATTAGTCATGACGTAAGCATCGCCTTTCGCGTAATTACGCAGGGGCGTAAAGTTATCATGCAGTAGCTCTTCAAAACTGGTTTCGTGAATATAAAGTAGCGGCGTATCTTTACTCTTTTTAAACGTGTAATTAATATCGCGAATAGATAAGCGAGCAATAAGTAAAATGCTCAACATATCTATCGCTTTAACCGCGGTACCCGGATCGTTAATACCTGGGCTCATCGCTTTAACCGCTATTTCAGAAATTTGCGTTAGCCCGTAGCGGTAATGATCACTTATGTACTCTTCAATATAAAAAATAAAGCAGCTCAATATTTCCGATATCAACTGTTCGTGTTGTGAAATGTCGCGATTACACTTTAAAAACGGGTAACCTTTCACGGTAAAGTAACCTTGTTTTACCGTAATATATAACTCAAGTTTATGTTCCGCTAATAGGGCGCATAACTTTTCACTGTGCACGCCTTTATAATAGCCTTCGGTGTCGCTATTGATCCCATACCAATCACTAAAATCGGGTAAGGTGCGTAATGGGTTCTCTTGTTGGCGTTTTATAATGGCGTTAATTTCACTTTTTGTTTGCCTAAATAAGCCATTTAACACGTTATCGACCTGTATCGCACGGGAAATTGAGTGAATAAAAAACACAAATAAACCTAATGAGACCAAGCCAAACATGAGTGCAAACAACACCCCGAGTGATGGAATGGCTGTCGCGCCGCCTTCAAGCTTGTTAATGTTAATGAGCATTATCACCGAATAAATAATACTGCCTAAATAATAGCCTAATACTAATTGATGCGATTTTCGGGTGATTAATCCAGGTACTACGCGCGGCGATAAACTAGCACTGGCAGAGTTAAGTACCACCATAACCATAGAGAAACTAAATACCGTTAATGAAATGATGCTGCCGACTAAAGTGCTTAAAATAGTGCGGGCATTTTCTGCGCTGTCTACTAATACCACAGAGATAAACGACTTTATATTTTCAATTAACGGCGTGTATTCAATCGACATAGTGATCACTGCAAAGGTTAAAAATGCCAGTGACAACAGGGAAGGGTAAAAGCCTATACTATTAACCATTTCCCGATAACTATTGGCCACTTTACGAGGTACTATCATTGAAATCCTTATTTTTTATCAGGGATATAGCAATACATTAACATAGATATCAGTATAGCTAGGTATTAATCTAGCTTTTGTAACCATCAGCCCGGTAAAGCTATTTAAACTACAAAGCTGCAGTGTTTGCTGATAGTTCTGGCCCAATAATGTGGTATTATTGCAAAAAATTTTAAGGACCGTGTTTCCGTGATCATTTCAATTTATGCTGCATTACTGGCTCTATTTTATGTCTACCTCAGTTTGAATGTGATAACTGTTAGAAGAGCTGCTCAAATATCACTAGGAGATGGCGAAAACCCGCAGTTACAGCGTGCTATTCGTGCCCATGGTAACTTTATTGAGTATGTTCCTTTGGCAGTGATTTTACTTTTTTTAGCAGAATACCAAGGGCTTGCCAGCCATTACTGCCATGCATTAGGTGCTCTGTTATTTATAGGGCGCGTGTTTCATAATTTAAGTATGGTTGAAGAGAATATTAAATATCGCCAGATTGGTACTATTGCCACGTTTTTAACGATTATTATTAGTGCCTTCATCATTTTGTTAAGCCGTTTTAGCTAAGTGCAATACGATGAATAAAGTATTTATCATAGGGCTGCCGCGGACCGGTACCACCAGTGTCTGTCATGCGTTACTAGAGTTAGGCGTTGCCACCGCACATACTGCCTATACTCAACATTGCTTTGCTGCAGCGAGTGCCATTGCCGACACTCCAATTTTTAACGACTATCAAGCGTTAGATCGCCATTACCCCAATGCAAAATTTATTTATTTAGCGCGTGAACTCGATGTGTGGCTTGCCTCTATTCGGCAGTTATTACTGCGCATGCATACCAATTTAACGCGCCCCGATGGAGGCTTTAATATTCATATTAAACGTTGTTATTTGAACACATTTCAACAGCTTACAATAGCGAATATAAACGACGACAACTACTTAACTGACTGTTATAAAACTCACTTTAATAATGCTCATGGGTATTTTAGCGATCGCCCACAGGATTTTTTGTCGATTGATATAGCCAAGCCACAGAGTTATCAACGCTTGTGTGAATTTTTACAGCTGCCCAGTAGTAACAGCACCTTTGAAAAGCTAAATAGCGGGGGGAAAGTAACAGCCTGGAATGATATTAAACACCCGCTGAAAATTGAGTCAACGGCAAAAGGGCGCATAGATAAACATTTACCCTATACTATTTGATTTCACTCAGTGATCACGCATGATTTTTTCACCAAGATACGCTAAAATCCTCGCATAATTTACTAAGTTGTACCGAGCATGTTTGAATTAAAATACCACACCCCATTTGAATGGACTGAAGTTGTACTGGCAGACTTTGATACTTTTTTACAAGATCATGCTGCGGCCGAAAAAAAAGCGTCGGGCATGGCCATGTCTATGCTGTCGCACTACCCAGATAAACGCAAACTAGTGAAAGCTATGGCCGACTTAGCACTTGAAGAAATGATTCATTTTAAAGAAGTGCTAAAAATATTAATTGCCCGCGATGTAAATTTAGGTGACGACAAGAAAGATCCTTATATTAAAAAAATTCGCGCGCTATTTAGACACGGCCGCGATGGCTTTTTAATGGACCGATTACTAGTAGGCGGTGTTATTGAAGCGCGGGGGCATGAACGATTTTCTTTAGTTGCAGAGGCATTACCTGAAGGCAAAGAAAAAGAGTTTTATGTGGCTATAGCGGCATCAGAAGAAAAACATAAAAACTTATTTGTAGAGCTTGCTTACGAATACTTTGACAAAGACGAAGTTGATGCGCGTTTAGAAGAGTTACTGATCGCCGAAGCTGAAATTTGTGCCAGTATTCCGTTTACTGCAGCGCTGCATTAAAACGTATTTAACAAAATAATAAATGCAAAATCGCGACTGTTAGAGTGGCGATTTTTTTTGCAAAAAATTTAGCATTGGTTACCCGCTTGATTAATTTTGCAGTGTGATTAACTGACGCTGTCTATACTTTAGCTAACTCGACTATTTATAGTAGCCATACAACATGCCGCATACACTTAATCATATTGCGATACTCACATCTGGAGGAGACGCGCCAGGTATGAACAGTGCTTTATTCGCTGTAACAAAAACCGCGCAGTTACAGGGTATTAAAGTGTCAGGAGTGCGAAAAGGGTTTGATGGACTGATTGATAATGACTTAGTGCCGTTAGAATTCCAAACATTACAACACACAATGCACTTAGGTGGCACGGTGTTAAAAACAGCGCGTAGTGAACGGTTTTTAACAATTGCAGGAAGAAACCAAGCCGTGGATACTCTACTCAAAAATAATATCGACGGGCTGATTGCCATTGGTGGTGATGGCACGTTTAAAGGGATTGAATCATTATCACAAAGCTGCGCTATTCCTTGTATTGGTATACCAGGCACCATAGATAATGATATTGCTGGTACCGAGGTTACACTAGGTTTTGATTCGGCGGTAAATACCGCGATGCAATGTATCGATATTATTAGAGATACTGCCGAGTCTCATAGTCGCGTTTTTTTAATTGAAGTTATGGGGCGCGACTCCGGCTACATTGCCATCTATGCCGGTTTGACCTCTGCCGCCGATGCTATTTTGATACCTGAAAGTATTAAAGATATAAACTACCTATTAGAAAAAATTAATCGTTATAACAGTGAACATGCATTTATTGTGGTGGTTGCCGAAGGAGATGAGGTTGGGGTTGAGTTAGTTGCAAAAAAAATCAGTGAAATAAATTCAGCAATAGATTTAAGAGTGACTAAGTTAGGCCATTTACAACGAGGCGGCAACCCATCGGCAGCTGATCGCATGTTAGCAATTCGACTATCCGTTGCAGCGGTTAATGCGTTAATAAAGGGGGAACGTAATAAAATGGTGGGACTATTGAATAATCAATTGCGATTAACACCATTTACGCAAATTGCAAAACAACATAAGGTTAGCCAAGAGTTACACACATTACTGACAGTATTTAGCTGCTAATAAAGATTTATACGTTTAACTAAATAGCTGATGGCAACTAAAGCAGGGCACTGTGCTGAGTATATTATTCGCTGCTATTGTTGCTAGATTATTTTATTAATATACACGCAGATAAATTGGGTCCACTACACGTAATTAAGATAAAAACACGTAATTTAACATAATGAAAACGTGTGAAATTCATGCAGTTAAATAGGGGATTTAGATATACAGCCATTATTTTAGGGCATTTGTTAATCAACTGCCTATTGTGACCCAGCGCTTACGCTATTTTAACCAAAAAAATCGCCAGTAGAAGTAAAAGCGGTTGTTTAACAAACAAATAATAGGCAACAAATACCTTAGAACAACAGCGACAAACAATGAAATAATGAGGTAGGCTTGTTCTAGCATATACAATCACTAGCCTAGGTATTTGCATGTGACTCGTTTTACGTTAACAATAAGCGTCATAAGCAAGGTGTAGCTGTTTGTTGTAACTGTGTGGTTATGTTAAATAAGCTGATGGTGAATTATTTGAGTGTTTTGCTAAAGGCTAAAGCTCAAAGTGACGGTCAATTTTATGACTTATAAAACTGCAATAGATAGCAGCCAGCTTAATAAATGCGTTTGAACCTAGTTACTATGCTAATCAAATTATTCAGTTA